>DASRHX010001000.1:0-9950 GCA_035650295.1 Bryobacteraceae bacterium
TTCATCCAATACACTTCGTTTTTTGCGGCGGCGGCAAAGGCTTTGGCGGCATCTTCCCAGCGGCCGGTTTGGGCGTAGATGTGGCCGGGCATGTGAAGGCCATGCGGGATGTTCCAGGCGAGTTTGCCGTAGCGTTCGCAACTGAGCCATGCGTCCTTGGCAAAAGAGGAGCCCTCGAAGCCATGGATGACGTAGTGGTTCACGCCGGGGTGTTGGGGAGCTTCCTTGAGCAGCGCGCGAAGGATTTCGGCGGCTTCCATGGATCCGGCGCGAGGAGTTTTAGCAGGGAGCTCGAAGCCGCTCATGATTTGCAGCGCAAGGTAGGATCGGGCTTCAACCTCCTTCGGATACTTCTCGATGAGTTTGCGCAGTGCCGCAACGTAGCCGGGGTTCGGGTCGGTCTGCGTGATGTCGCGCCGGGCGAAGGTTGTGGCAATGTAGAGCTTCTCCAGGTCAGTGGCCTTGCCGGGAACGGCAGAGAGTTCGAGGGCCTTCTTGGCGGCGGCGACCGCGCGGGCCTCGCCACCATTCGGCGGTTCCTTGCGAGGCTTGGCCTCGGGATCGACGCCGTTCACCAGATCAAGTTGGAACCCGGGGCGGTAGTCACCCGCGGCGACCATGGCGATGCCCCAATGCGGCATCGGAGCGGCGGGATCGAGAGCGGCCGCTTGCAGGAAACTGCGTTCGGCTTCACGTGCCCAGAAGGAGTGCATCTGGGCGACACCCTGGTTGAAGAACTTTTGCGCTTCGGGGCTGGCGGTCGTGATCTTGAATGCGATGGGGCCTTGACCGCTGAGGAGTTTGGCGGGGAGCGAGGGCGGGACCGAACCGGGCGGAGGCGCGCACGCGTCAGCTTTGGGAGTGGGTTGCGCGGAAAGGCCTACGGAAAGGCCAACCAGGAGGAACGCGAGTTTCATTGATTGATGGAGCTCCTAAGAGAGATGGTAACGGAGTGGGGGAAGGAAGTGAATTGCTAAGCCGGGGGCGGCATTGACTCGCGAAGCGCGATCAACGTTTCCAGCAGCGAATCGATCTCGCCCTGCGAGCGGAGGTAGTAGCCAGCATGGGTGTGCGATCGCTTGCCGACGCGCACGCCGACGAGATTACCGCCGATGGCAAAGGCCTCTTCGTCGTTCTCATCGTCGCCAACGTAAAGGACCCAGTTGCATGCCAGCCGCTCGCGCTCGGCGGCCAGCGCGATGCCCTTGTGCGGATCGCCGTCCACAGTGAGGTTTACCACCTGTTTTCCGCCAAACACGCGAGCTTGTTCGAGGTTTTGCGTGGCACGGAGGATCCGGCGCTTCGCTTCCGCCTTGCGAGGGGCTTGGCGATAGTGGACGGCGAGAGAGAGGCCTTTGTCTTCGATCCACAGCCCTGGGGACCCGCAAAGTTCCGATTCAATAGCAGCCTTCCACCGCCGCAACTGGGGATGCCTGTTTCGCTTCGAGTCTTGTGTCTCGGCGCCGTGACTCCCAATGAACCTTTCAATTCCTGAGCCTTGAAGTTTGTCCATCAGGTCGGCCCGCGAGCGGCCGGAAAGAATCACGCAAGGATAGAGCGCCGCCAGCCTGGCGAGCAGGTTGCGCGTGCGGTCGCGAAGAACCGCTTCGCCGGGATGCGCCGCGATGGGCGCCAGCGTCCCATCGAAGTCAAACGCGCAAAGGGTGCGCTCCTGAGCCAGTCGTGCCAGAACCGGCCGCGAAGCGCGGGAGAGAAGATAGCGCATTTCAGGTCTGCGTGGCGAAGGTCGGGCGCGTGCGCAGCCGTCCCGTCACGCGTTCCTGATTCCGTAAGCGGGCCGCGTCCATCAACATTTTTCCCGCCCAGCGATACACATTGAACTGACCCAAAAGAGATCGCATGGAGTGCATTCGATCCTGCTGCTCTTCGACGGGCATGGTGATGGCCATTGCCAGGGCTTCGCTGCTTGCCTCCAGGTCGTAGGGGTTGACGATGAGCGCTTCGGTCAGCTCGCGCGCCGCACCGGTGAATTCGCTGAGAACCAGGACACCCCGCAGATCCGTGCGCGCAGCGACGAATTCCTTGGCGACGAGGTTCATCCCATCGTGAAGGCTGCTCACATAGCAGACGTCAGCGGCGCGATAGAAACGGTAGACGTCGGCGGGTTCGTGATGGGCGCGCAGCAAAATGATCGGCTCATAGCCCGGCGAGCCAAAGCGTTCGTTGATCCGCGAGGCGAGCCTCTCCACGACGTAGTTCAGTTCCTGATAACGTTCGATCTTCGTCCTGCTTGGAGCGGCCAACTGCACGAAGCTGAATCGCCCGCGAAATTCGGGATAGCGCTCCAGCAGCAGTTCAACGGCGAGCAGCCGTTCTTCAACTCCCTTTGTGTAGTCCAGGCGGTCGACGCCGACGCCCAGCAGTGCATTCGGCTTCAATCCAAGTTCGCGCCAAACCTGCTCGCGGCACTCTTCAGGCGACGGCGATGCCTCCACCCATCGAACGGGCCACTCCAGCGAGATGGGGTAGGGACGGATCAGGGTTCGTTGACCACGCATCACCACGGCGTTCTGTTCGCGGTCGATGCGGGTTTCCAGGTATCGGTCCACCGAATCCAGGAAGTTGTTACAGTGCAGCTGCGTGTGAAATCCGACGATGCTGCTGCCGAGCAATCCGTCGAGCAATTCATGGCGCCAGGGACAAATCCCCATGCGCTCGCCATTGGGCCACGGGATGTGCCAAAACGTGATCACGGTCGCTTCAGGCAGGCGCGCCCGAATCATCGCCGGGGCCAATGCGAAGTGATAGTCCTGTACGAGAATGATCGGGTCGTCCGAATCCACTTCGCTTAACACCGCGTCTGCGAAGGCCTGATTGACGGCACGATACTGCCGCCAATCGTCGGCTCGGAAAATGGGCCGCGTGTGCGCAACATGGCACAGCGGCCACAGCCCTTCGTTCGAGAAACCGTAGTAGTAGCCTCTTTCCTGCTCCTCGGTGAGCCAGACTCGCCGTATGTGGTAGGAGTCTTTGCCTGGGGGCACACGAACGTGGTCGCGCCGGTCCACGGTCTCGCGGTCCGCGCTGCCGGCGCCGTGGGCGATCCAAACGCCCGAACAAGCGAGCATCACCGGTTCGAGAGCGGTCACCAGGCCACTGGCCGGATGCCGTACGCTGATCGTTCCGTCGGCCTCGCGCTCATGGATGTAGGGCTCCCGGTTGGAAACGATTACGATCCGCTCCCCGAGCAGGTGGAGGTTCAGCGTTTGCTTCAATCGTTCGGCGGTCCACTGCCCGAGCGCGTCTTCGCGTTCGCTCGCCATGCGCCCCACCAACTCCCTCACGTCGCGCAGTATGGGTTGTAACTCGCTTTTCTCCCTCGCTCCGGTGCGAAGTATCTTCCGCAATTCGGTATTCCAACCGTAGCGTACCCACTTGCTCACGAACATCGGCAGCCCAAAGGCCATGACCGCCAGAAATGCAAACACAATCAATAGGAATGTTCGGGCTTGAGACTCGCGGCGTTCTATATAGCTCAGATCGTGAAGCAGGATGGCAAATCCGAATTCCCTGCCCTGCTCGGTAACCGACATCACGCTGAGGTGAACGCGTCCTGTGGGCAGGCTGGCTACCGTGCTCCATTCCTGGGGCCGTTGTCCGTATTCGTCCACGGCGCGAAAACGGGTGCCGACGGCTCGGCACGAGAATTCTTCGGGAAATCCGGGTGTACGGGATCGCGGGCTCAGGTCGGGGTTACAGACCGCGACTCCCATTACGCGTCCGTCGCGGGCGAGGTCCGCCAGCTGTTTTTCCAGATCCCGATCGGAAAACCAGGCACTGGCGAGCGACTGGCGGGCGCCGACGAGCACCAGTTGAGCGCGATCCGTGATGTCCCGCTCAAACCATTCGCGGGTGGTGGTCTGAACAACGCCCGAGGCCGCCCAGGTCAGAACTGCCAAACCGACAATGAGCGCCAAGATAAACTGGGCCATTCGGGGCATATCTCATTGTCACATTAAAGCAACTCAACCATTCGTGTTAGGTTCGAAGCATGACGCTTGAAGACATAGGAGTTGTCGGCAACTGCCAATTCTCAGCGCTTGCGGATAGACGGGGAGAGATCGTCTGGTGTTGCATGCCCCGGTTCGATTCCGAGCCAATCTTCTCGACATTGCTGGACGCCGAGGCTGGAGGACGTTTTCGCATCCGTCCGGCGGACGGCGAAACGGGCACACAGCACTATGTCCAGAACACGAATATTCTGGAAACCGATTTTCAAACTTCGACCGGCTCGTTTCGCGTCATCGATTTCGCGCCTCGATTCATACAGTTCGGCCGTGCATTTCATCCGACCCAATTGATCCGAATTGTGGAGCCGATCGAAGGAACGCCGCGAATTTCCGCAATATGCGAGCCGCGACTGGGGTGGTCACAGGACCGGCCATCGCCGGTGCAGGGATCGCACCATGTGCGGTATGAGGGGTTCTCCAGCCAATTGCGGCTCACCACGGACATCCCGCTTTCCTATCTGGGTGGCCAGCCGTTCACGTTGACAGGGCGCCAATATTTCGTGTTGGGTTGGGGAGCTCCGGTGGAGGAGCCTCTCGCTCCTTTATGCGAGCGATTTCTCAATGAGACGACGCGCTACTGGCAGACCTGGGTCAAGCATTGCGATATCCCACCCCTGTTCCAGCGAGAAGTCATCCGGTCCGCTCTCGCGCTGAAACTGCACTGTTTCGACGATACGGGCGCCGTCATCGCGGCGATGACGACTTCCATTCCCGAGTCGCCCGGTAGCGGACGGACCTGGGACTATCGCTACTGCTGGTTGCGGGACTCCTACTATGCGCTCAGCGCATTTGGTCTGCTGGGGCACTTTGAGGAGCGCGAGGCCTTCGTGCGGTACCTTCTCAACGTGGCCGGTGGAGCGCCGGGACTCAATCTTGCGCCCCTCTATCGCATAGACGGGTCGGAGAATCTGGAAGAGGCGATTCTCGACGACTGGCCTGGGTATGAAAGCGAGCGGCCGGTTCGAATCGGGAATGCCGCCGCCAAGCACTTGCAGCATGACGTGTACGGCGAGATGGTGTTGGCGCTGACGCCCATTTTTCTCGACGAGCGAATGCGCGAGGAACGTTCCCCGGCAGCCTTCAAGCTGATTGAGGGGCTGGCGCGCAAGGCGGTGTCACTGGCGGGCGTGCCGGATGCCGGCATCTGGGAATACCGGACCGAATGGAAGCCGCAAACCTTTTCCAGTCTGATGTGTTGGGCGGCGGCCGATCGGATGGCGGGAATCGCCGAACTCCACGCGCCGGCGCTCACGGCGGAGTTCCGCGCTGCGGCGGCGGACATACACGCGCAAATCTGCGATCAAGGGTGGAACGCCGGGAAAAGGAGCTTTGTTGGGCATTACGGAGGCGAAGACCTTGACGCTTCCCTGCTTCAAATGGCCCGTTTGCGTTTCCTTCCCGAAGGCGAGCCACGGTTGCGCGGCACCATCGACACGATTGCGAAAGACCTGATTCGCGACGAATGGCTGCTGCGCTACCAACTCAATGACGGTTTCGGAACTCCAACCGTCGCCTTTATCATTTGTACGTTCTGGCTGGTCGAAGCTCTCGCCGCGGGCGGCCGCAAGGCCGAAGCCCGACAAATATTCGATCGCGTCCGGGGCACGCTATCCCCATTGGGACTGCTTTCCGAGGATTACGACGCAAAGACCCGCCGCTTGTGGGGCAATTTTCCGCAGGCGTATTCGCACGTCGGACTCATCCACGCGGCCTTCGCGGCGTCGCCGAATTGGGCCGAGGTGTTGTAGCTCAGAACAGCACCTTAAAGCCCAATGTGATCTGGCGTTGGCCGTGGCCCTTTTCCGCGGTAATGGAGCCGAAAGCGGCGCTGGTTGGGTCAACGTTTGGCACGTCAAACTGTACGTGGTTGAGTGCGTTGAAATTCTCCAGGCGGAACTGGGCATTGACGCGCTCGGTGATGCGGAAGTTCTTAAAGAGCGCAAGATCGAAGTTATTGATGCCGTCGCTGCGGACGCCAGTGAAGCGCGTGTTCAAGATCTGGATGTTGTTGGCAAGCTGCTGGGCAGCATTGCGATTGAAACCGGCATCGACGTTGAACCAGCGCTCGGCGCGCCGTTCGCTGTTCGGGAGGGGAATGTTGGCTAGATCTCCCGTGAAGATGCGATTTCCAAAGCCCAACGCCTGACCGCTTTGCCCTTCGAACCACCCTTGGAGCTGCCAGCCGCCAAAGGCGAGATCGGGAATCCGGCGCATGCTAGCGAAGAACTTGCGCCCCTTGCCGAACGGAAACTCGTAAATCATGCTGAGAACGAAGCGGTGGGGGTAATCCTGATCGGAGATGATCTTCTGCAGATTGGAATCCGTTTCGTTTAAGTAAGAGGTTGCTTCCATGAACTTCGACCAAGTCCAACTGGATTGAAACGTGAGCCCACCGCTCATACGCTTCTCCACCGCCACCTGCAGGGAGTGATAGTAAGAAAAGCCGGCCGGGAAGCTCGACAGGATGCTCGTGAAGTGCGGGTACGGGCGAAGTAACTGGCTCAGCGCCACCTGCCGATTTCCAAGCGCCGTTCCGGAGAATGCTGGAATGCCGAAGAACGGGTTATTCACCTGGCGCGCGAGAAAATCGATAGTAGCCTGATCGCGCGTTTGGGAAGTAGACAAATACTGGCGCGGAATCGGGTTCAACTCGCGCATGTTGCCCGTGGCTTGCCCAGAGACCAGCGGTAATTTCACTCCGCGGTTACCGACGTAGCTGACGTCAGCGACGATCTGCATCGGCAACTGGCGCTGAATCGACAACGACCACCGCTGGTTGTAGGGATTCAGCGGGCGTTCGGTGAAGAAGGTGACCTGGCGTCCAAGGAACGTGGCCAAGCCGTCGGAGGCGCCGCGCGCCACTTCGATGCCATTGGGAAAAGGATTACTCAGCGTGCCGACGTAGGATTGGCCGTTGTCGAGGGTTGGGATCAGGTTCGTGGGCTGATTGAATCCACCCTGGTTGACGTCGCTGCGATCGACGCCGAGCACGTCGTAGAAAATACCGTAGCCGGAGCGGATCACGGTCTTGGCGTTTAGCTGATAAGCAAGGCCGATACGCGGTGCGAAGTTGTTTTTGTCGGACTTCCACAAACCACGAGGCAGGGAGGCAACACCGGCGAAAAGCAGCCCTCCGATCGTTTTGAAGCTTGAAACTGGGACTTCCGGAACCGGAGAAGCGGTGTAGTTGGCGAGGGCCTGAACCGAAACCGGATTTGCGGTCGCGAAATCGAAGTCGCGAACGGTGCGATTGTAACGCTCGGTGACCGGCGCTTCGTATTCCCAACGCAGGCCGATATTGAGCGTAAGTTTGCGCGTGATGCGCCAGTCGTCCTGGATGAAGAGGCCGAGATAGCTGCTCTGTTCGGCCTTGGACGCGTTGTTGGTGATCGTGCCGCCGCTCGGAATGCCGAATAGCATCGAGGCGAGGCCCTGCCCGATCGGCGCGGCGGCCGCGGTGTCCAGCGGTCCCCTCGTGTAGGTGCCGACGAACTGCAATTGAGGGGCGACATTGCCGTAGTTGAATCCAGTGTCCCGCATGAGGCGGAACTCGGAACCGGCGCGCATGCTGTGGGCGCCGGAGATTTTGGTGACTGTGGCCTGGGCGGTGTGGTAGTTGGTGGCGGCTCGTGTGCCGCCATTGTTGCTGAGCGACGTATAGCCGGAGGCGGCGGCGGTGGTGCCTTCAATGAATACTTGCGGAAACGCAATGCCCTCGGGGCCCAGTTTGGAGTTGATTTCCGTAACAAGACTCGACGGCAAACCCAACGACAGCAAGTCGAACCCTTGGCTGCCGCGGTTGCCGATGTTGTTCTCATAGGTGATGCCATAGCGGACATTCAGCAGCAGCCCCGGATTGAAGACATGGACATCGTCGACGACGATTCCCCATGCTGTGCGGTCGAGCAGGTCGATGTTGGTGATGGTACCGAGCGAGTTCGTGGAGTTATCGTGCTGCTGATTGTTCCAGCGCAAGAAGAAGCGGTTTTTGTCGTTAAAGACGTGGTCGACGCGGCTGGTGAAGATGTAGTTTTCGCGGTTGATGACCTGAGTGGTGAAGAAGTTGTTGCGCTGTTCTGGGTTTTGGTCGGGTTGATTGGGAAGAGGATAATACTTGACGATGTTGGCGCCGACGGGATTGATGCGGCTCGCCGGAACGATGTTGCCGGGTAGCGGGCTGCGCTGAAACCGGCTATTCGGCGCGGGAACGGTCGTGAAGGGATCGTAGATCTGATAGCGCGCGCCAAGATTCAGCAGCGCGGAGAAATCGCCTCGGCGTTGCGCCTCGGTGGGCACAGTACCGGTGAAGGAAAGGTTGCGCTTGATGAGTAGATCCTCAAAGCCGAACGTCCAGAAGCTCTTGTTTCGGCCATCGTAGAGCTTGGGTATCCAAATGGGGCCGGTCATTGTGGCCCCACCGCGGCGGTGAAGCCAGCTAGGGACGGCGCGGTCGCGATCCTGTTGTGTCAGGTTGTTGCGGGGATCGTATAGGAAGCGGTTCGTGAACCAGGGAACCGCGCGTATGTTTGAGTAGTCGAGGAATGTGGTGCCGTGCGGAGTGTTCGTACCCGACTTCATGCTGACGTTTGTCATGGCGCCGGCGGCGTGGCCAATGGAGGCGTCGTAGGTGGCTGTGTTGATCTTGAACTCTTGCACGAGGTCCTGCGGGGGCGCGAATGACGCGTTCCTGCCAGACATAGCAGGCGATCCATCCACGGTCACCTCACTGGAATTGCCGCGCGTGCCATTCACGATGACGCCAGTGGCGCCGCCCTGGTCCATGGCATTGCCGGCGATGCGCCCGCCGCTGGATAGAACACCGGCCGTGAGACGTGCCAGATAGAACGGATTCCCTCCGACCACAGGCAACTCGGCGACCTTGCGCGTGTCCATGACGAGGCCCATGTCGGCCGAGGCGGCTTCCAGTAGGGGCGTCTCGCCAGTGACGACGACGGATTCGGCGACATTGCCCAGCTCGAGTATGAAATCCAACGTCAGGCGGTCGCCGATGCGCAGTTGAATGCCGTCGCGCACGGCTTTCTTGAAACCCGCCATTTCCACCGTGATGTTGTAGATACCGGGAAGCAGGTAGGGCACTTCGTAGTTGCCGCTCTCGTTTGAGGTCGTCGTGACCACGATATTGGTGGCGGTATTCACGGCCCGCACATTGGCTCCGACGACAAGGGCTCCGGTCGGATCCACGGTTTGTCCGATAACGGTGGCGCGGGAATTCTGCGCCAACGCCGCCGCCGTTAGCGCGCATGTCACGCTCATCAGACGCAACCAAAGTTTCATGGAACCCCCCCCAACAAGTGACGGATCGCACCCCAAGCAGGCAGCACGTGCACTAAAGCGTATCGGGTTTTTGGCCAGAGTCAACCCCTGTCGGCTGACCTGTCGGCTGACTAGCTGGTTAGGTCGAACAATGCCTGGACATCTCGCGCCGCGTGAAGCACCCGGACGATCTGGGTCGGCTTGGTCTGCCATCGATACACGATCAGGTAAGAGTGGACGAGCTTGCCGGCAAGCTCTTCGCGGTGGACATGAGTACGAATAACGCAGTCATCAGCGGGAGCTTCGTGCGGCGCGGCGTTTGGCGCTTTTCGCTCGGAATAACAATAGTGTCAATTATTGACACCGGCACTTATCGCCTTCGCGCGACGTGCAACCCCAACGCCCCGAACAAGTGGGATTTGCGCCATTCGAGCGTGAAGCCGGCAGTGTCGAGCGAGCGTTCGAAGCCGGGCATGGTGACGAAGCGCCGAATAGAGGGCGCTAGGTAGCCGTAGGTTATGGGTTCGCGGTGCCAGAGCCAGCCGGCGAAGTTGCCGGCGACCTGCATGTATCCAAGATAGAGTTCGCGCCAGAGGGCGTTGGTGGGGCGGTAGAAATCAAGGTTCAGCAGGACGCCGCCGGGGC
>DASRHX010001001.1:0-4673 GCA_035650295.1 Bryobacteraceae bacterium
GCCAACACACTTTGTCCGTTCTTCCAGCGCTCCCAAAGTTCGTCCTTCTGCTTCGCCGTGAATAATATCCGTGACGTCACCATCTGCCACCTCCTCATCCAGCAAGATTAGAAGGTGTTGCGCTGACCAGTTGAATCCGCCGGGCTAGACTGGACATCGCAAACATTGTGGTTGGCGCGACTGACCCCGGAGCTGACATCCGGCGGCCAGCCTGATGACCCTGACAGGACTCGCCCTTGTCTCGAATCAGCGCGCCAATGGAGGCCCGGTATCGGTTGAAAGCTCGACGCCCACTGGACGAAGGGATAAACTTGAAACGAGTCGGATGACTGGGAGATCAACATGGAACAGATTTTGATCAACCTCATTACAGGGGCGCTCGGTGGCGTCGGTGCAGGTAAATCATCCCCCACCTTCGATCTTGGAATGATTGGCAACATTGTTGCCGGTTTGGTCGGAGGTGGAGTGCTCGGCCAGATCGTGACAGCGTTACTGCCGTCAATCATGGCCGCAGCGCAGTCAGGCGATCTGAGCATTGGCGGCATCATCTCGCAGGCGATCGCTGGAGGCGCTGGCGGCGCTATACTCACGGCGATCATTGGCGCAATCAAAAACAAAGCTTTTGCCTGACGGGCAGCTTGGATGATGTCTGACGAGTAGCCGAGCCGGTCTGCTTGGGTCTTCTCGTTTTCGCCAGGCGGAACGAGCCCGTCAAATCAACCAGAACCCCTCATCGGCGATGGTGAGAGTTTCCATTGCTACTGCGGGCCCGGTTTCGAGCGGCGGCACAAACACATCTTGGTACAGGAGGTGGGACCCCTCGTACGCCGAGGGATCGACACTGACGTTAAAGTGAACGTGACGGGATCGCCAAGGGGGCCTGCGGCTCCATCCACATCGCCGCAACCGACGGAAACTCCGCCAATGTTGCTGGGGGGCACCAACAGACCATCGTCCATCTGGACAGCGGGCAAGCCTACGTTGTCGTCGGGGCCGGGCGTTTCCATCGGCCGAAGATCAACGTTCGGGTTGGTCGGATCGACAGCGAGACTTTCCGTAGGCCTGTAGTCGGCGAAGATGAAGCTGTCGTTCGTGCCGTCGGCGTCCCCCGATGTGCTCCAGCTCTTGACAAAGCATCGCTCGAGTTGGACGCCCTGCGGCGTGTTCCCGCCGCCGTTCACGGCTACGATTGTCATTGAAGGCCTCCGTGTTGCTTTGGATTTCCGTGGCTTGCCAACAATGGGTCGCGTGCGGTGGCGGGCTAGGTTCGCCGAGCACCGTGAACCGGTTCACGGACGGCACCCAAATCAGACTTTTTGTGATGGCCGTCACAGGCCGTGCACGCGGGCCGCTTGGGCAACCGAACGGCCCTTTCATTCACGCGGCTGGAAGCCTGGCTGACCTACGGCCCGCCGCGCGATTGCATCGCGCACCTGCAGCGCGACGCGGCCTCCGGCTGCCGGTGCATCACCTTCCGGATTTCCACCATGGGCGATCCGATGGCGCAGCTCCGCCGGCCGACGACGGAGGAGGTGCTGCCGTATGTCGGGGTGGGCGCCGATCTTCCGATGACGCGTTGATCGCGTCGCCCTCGCGCTGCGCGATCACACAGGAGGCCTGTCGTACGCCGGCTCTCGGAGGCAAAGCGGACGTCTTCCGCTCACCATGAGTCTTTCCGGTTATGACCCCGACTCGGACATCTGCTGCGGGCTCATTAACCCAGCTGGACGGTTGCCCAATCGAAGTCAGACTCGGTTGCCAGGCCTTTCAATATGATACCCACTTCGGCGCCCGCCCAGTATCCGTCGCCGACGTCTCCGTCTCCGTCGGGCTTGAACCAATCGACGAACAGGTAGCCATCAACCCCGTCGGTCACGAACACGTACGACTTCTCAACGCCGAAACCACCGCCGGTGTTGAGTTTGGAGTCGGCGTACTCTCTCGCAACATCGTAACCGGCGCCAGGGTCGATCGTGCCCTCCGCATAGTTGTATTCCGATGAACTAGAATACCATCCCCCCTGCAGAAGGATCGTATCGCCGAAGTGAAAATCCCAGATCGTGTCAGGGTTGAAGACATTACTGTCGTGGCCATCATACGAGTTAGTATTGTCGCTCCAAGCAAACGCAAAGTCGTCAAGGCCGCTTCCGCCGGTCAGGTGATCCCCACCCTCTCCACCGACGAGTAGATCGTCGCCCTCGCCGCCAATGAGGTAGTCAATCGATTCACCACCAAAAAGGTCATCATTATCGTATCCGCCCCACAGCTTGTCAGAACCGTCCTCACCGAAGAGGTCGTCGTTGCCATAGTTGCCATAAAGGTCGTCGCCGTCCCCGCCGCCGTAGATGCGGTCATCGCCGTCCAAGCCATAGAGCGTGTCTATGCCCTTGCCGCCTTTGAGGATATCACCGTTGGGGCCGCCAAAGAACTCGTCGTCGCCGTCCCCGCCCTGGAAGTTGAAGAAGAGGACGTCGCTGAACTCGTTTTTCTCATAGAAGTCGTTTTTTTCGTAAAAACCGTAGGTCGCGCCATCATCTTCGTCGCCGCGGTCATCTTCGTCGAAGGTACCGACCAAAATGTCGAATTCGTCATTTTCGTGAGGGAAAGCGCGATTGTGGGTGATCTTCGGCACTGCTGTCTCCTATTCGTGTGCGTTGGGGCGCGGCCGCTGAGGCGGCTCGGCTCGTTCGCGTTGATCCCATCCACCGATTTGAAGTAGCCAGGTCGCAGTGTCCGGGCGTTCAGAGCCTATGGCATCCGCGCGCGCGGCGACCGTATGGTCGCGGATATTATGGATGCCGGTGCCGTCGTGCTGTGATGGCCATCACAAAATGGTGGGTTCTGCGCCGAGCTGATCGAATCGCATCGGCCAATGGCGCGAAGCCGGCCGCAAGGGCAATCCTGCAGCTGACCTCAAGCCACGTCCGCCGTGATGAAAGTCGCTTTCATGCCTTCGACTGCGTGCACTGTTCGATCGAGTCGTCACGCAGAACGGCATGGACGCCGCGTACCCCATTGACCATCTGGGTGATGCGCAGGTCCACGACAAGGCTGGCAAGCGACAAGGCCTGGCGTGGTGAGAAGCCGTAAAGCTCTCCCATCAGTTTGACCATCTCAACCGTTGCAATCGCCGCCGCTTCGTCGAGGCTGTGGCCGAAACCGAAGGTCAGCCAGGCACCGGTTTGGCGCGCCCGGGGCAATGCCAGACCCAGCTCGGGATGGAGTCGGAACTCCATTTCCACCTGCATTGGGCAGTTCAGCGCCGGCCCTGCAACCTCGCCGTCGCCCTGCACCGCGTGTCCGTCACCGGTTGAGAAGAGCCCGCCATCGACCGCGATCGGCAGAAACAGCACCGTGCCTTCCGTCAGCTCGCGGCAATCCAGATTGCCGCCGCACGGGGTGGGAGGAAAGGTGGATTGAATGCCCGGTTGATCGAGGGGCATACCCATTATTCCCATGAACGGCCGCAGCTTCAGCCGCTGCCCCGAACGGTCGATGCCGATTGCCCGATCCGGATCGAGCTCCCAGAATGTGGCCTGATCCGCGCGCGGCACGGTGATCACGGCGGGAGGTCCTCCCGGTCCCGGGCCCAGCCCCAGATAGGGATCGAGCTGCGCGGGAGCGCGAGGCCCGGCCGACCAGCCCCATCGTCCCGTACGGATACGGTTGATCCGGATTTCGAGGGTCATGCCGGCCCTGGCGCCATTGATTGCCACCGGACCGGCCAGAGGATGAGCGACGTCGCGCGCCAGGTCTCGCGGGACATAGTCGCGGGGCTCGCTGAAGCCGGCCTCCTGCTCGATCGCGCCCCAACTGGAGTCCAGAGTCTGAAACGAAACCACGTCGCCCGAGTCGATCCTCAGCGCGGGTGCCAGCTCACGGGAAAAATATCCGTGCAACGCCCGCGGTGCCGGGCCCAGGTGATGTCTTGCCATGCTTGTTACGCCTTCCCTGTCGACCGAACTTGGCGGACTGATGAGCTACGGCGCTCGTATCGCGCGCGTGATGTCGCGGCTGATCGTTGGAAGGCTGCACCGCGGCGGCCTTCGTACGCTACGCTTCAGCGCCGGTCTTCCGGCGAACGTGGGGGAGAGTCGCCCGCAGCTTGAAGCCGTTTCTTCACCATGACAGAAGGGTTTGCCTTGGACGGAATAGTATGTTCCAGCCAGCGATAAGCACCGCCGTGGCGACGGATCTTCTTGTGCGTTTCCCAACATCCGCCCGAGCGGGTGCAAACGATGTCGGCGTTAGTGGCAGTCGTGAAAACGATCAGAGTGGCGGCAGCGATAAGAAAGCGTGTCATGGTTTGAATGTCCTAATGTTGAATGGTGCGCGCCGCGAGGCAGATACGTCATCGGAAACAGGCATGCGTTGAAAATCCCCCAGCGGCATCGGCTGCCGGCGCATCACCTTCCGGATTTCTACCATGGCTGATGCGATGGCGCAGCTCCGCTGGCTGGTGGAGGAGGTGCCGCCCTACGTCTGAGATAATGTGCGCCGACACAGGCGGTCCTAGCCAGTTTTATCGCTGGCGGGGCCGGAGCACGGCCGGACCATCCCATGAGCGGACCTTGAGAGGCGCTCCCGGCGGGCGATATGCTGGGGGAAACCCGCCGATGCGGTATATTCAAGTCACCAGGTGGCATTGCCCGCAGGAAGGTGGCGGGGTGGGC
>DASRHX010001002.1:0-8608 GCA_035650295.1 Bryobacteraceae bacterium
GCGGCGATGCTGGCATTCGGCGCTGCATCCGAGATGAGCCCAATGGCACAGGTCGCGGCGGTGTTGTTTGCCGGCTCGGTGGCGCTCGGCACTCACTCGACCAAGATGGGTGTCAGACTCCTGGCTCACTCGGCGCCAGAACCGGCCTCCCATTCCCTACTCAGTTTGGCCGAGGACATTGGCGTGGTGGCGCTACTGCTGCTGGCTTATCAGCATCCTTATATTGCGCTACCAGTCTTGGGTGCGCTACTTGTGGCGATGATGATGGTGCTGCCGCTGCTGCTTCGAATCCTGCGCTTCATCATCGCTTGCTGCCTGGGGCGTCTGCTTTCATTTGGCGCGGATGCGGACAAATCTGACGCACCGGTCTGGATGCAAGAGCACCTTCATGGAGCGACACCCGTCAGGCTGTTTGCCAGGAAGGGACGCCTGCCTAGGCTGACAATGGGCTACCTAGTAGGTGAACATTTTTTCTATAAGCGTTGGTTTCGAGTCCACAAGCGACATATTCAAGGGCTTTCAGACGCCACTATCAGCCGCGGGCTGTTCGCTGAGGTGATTCTCTTACCGGATGGTACTAGTTTTTATCTGACAAAGGAGTGGCGAAAATGTTGGGCTGCGCGGGGAAGTTCCACGATTCCTGCCAGTACAGTAACGGTGGATCGAGTTCCACTACAAGATTCCGCAAAAATGTCTTGACCACATAATGCAGTTCTGAGACAATTCTGCTTCGGTCCGGAAGGGCCGGAGTAGTCGCATGGTCCTGATTTATAAGGTGAAACTGAGCTACGGGTTATGCCCGTAGCTTTTCGTGTTTTCTAACCCAGACACGCCGCTTTTAAGGACCAGTCGCGAGGATGATCCATTCGTGCAGGAGAAGAAGTAGTGAGAGAAAAGGGTATCGTGAAGTGGTTCAATAATGCCAAGGGCTACGGATTTATCCAGCGAGCCAGCGGAGAGGACGTGTTCGTCCACTTCAGCGCAATTGCGATGTCGGGGTATCGAACACTCGATAACGGCATCGAAGTGGAGTTTGAAGTGAAGCAGGGCCCGAAGGGCCTTCAGGCGGAGAACGTTCAAAAAGTTTAGTTTTCCCCGTCGAAAGAAGAAATGAAAAAGGGGTGAAGGTCCAGACGCCTTCACCCCTTTTTTCTTTGCCTACGTACATTCAGTTGGTGATATCGTGCGTCGTGGACTCCTCGCGAATCGGCAGGTAAACCTTGTACCACTCCTGCTGCGCCTTGCTGTCGGTATACTTTTTCAGCGCATCTTCCGATTCAAATTCCATGACAAAGGCATTGCTGTAGTCCTTACCCTGAACCTTGAGGGTCTTGATCCAGACGTTCTTGATGCCAGGGTAGGTGGCGGCCACCTTTTCGACACCGGCAAGCGCCGTTTTGATCTGTTCCGGCGTCGTTCCCGCCTTCCATTTCACGGTCACCACATGAATGACCGAGGTTGGCTTACCGTACTTGTTGGCGGCGATCAGCGCGCCCGCGCCCATAACGGTAAGGGCCAGAGCGGCTGTCATCACGGCTTTCGCGGTTATCAGTTTCATCATCCGATTTCCTTCTCCTTTAATTCAGTATGCAATGGGACAGGCGACGGCGATTCCCCGAGGCCTTGGAAATGCGCACGCAACCCAGACCAGTCCTCGCATAACACGATGGAGTTCGCCGGATTGCGGGGTGCATATTTCATGGTGACGTTGCCAATCAATAAAGACGGTTCGAGGGGCACGCGGTCACGGAGCGCTGAAACGTCCTGCGAAGCGTTGTAGTCGACGCCGTTGACCGAGTACAGGTAGTAAAGAGTGTCGCCGGTGGTGTCTGTAAGCATGGCGTCGCTCATACGTCCAATGCGGTTGATCATGGCGCGGCGGCGTTTCTCTTTTTCCGGCGCCGTCATGCGGAGCCTGAAGAGGATGTGAACCGCCGCGGCAAACAGCAAGAAAGCCACCGCGGCGAGCAGCGCCAACCGCCCGACTGGGGTCATCATGCCTTGGTATCTGATCTCCGTGAATAACCGGCAATTACCGGCCGGCCGGGGCCAACTCGAACGCTTTGGCGTAATCCTTCAAGAACTGCTCCAGACCGCGGTCGGTGAGCGGGTGATTGAACATCTGGTCGAGCACTTTAAAAGGAAGCGTCCCAATATGAGCTCCGGCCGTGGCCGCCTGCGCCACATGGAGAGGGGAGCGCAGGGAAGCGGCCAGAACCTGCGTCTTGAAGCCGTAGTTGCTATAGATCTTGCAGATTTGCCGGATTAATTCCATACCGTCGGCGGCTATGTCGTCGAAACGGCCTACGAAGGGACTCACGAAATGTGCCCCAGCTTTAGCCGCAAGCAGCGCTTGCGCCGGCGAGAAGCAGAGTGTGACGTTGAAGCGGATGCCTTCTTTGGAGAGCTTGGCGCAGGTTTGAATGCCGTCGCGCGTAAGTGGCACTTTCACCACGATGTTCTTGTGGATCTTGGCTAGTTTGTACGCTTCCTGCACCATCTCTTCGTGCTTGGTGGAGACCACTTCGGCGCTAATTTCGCCGTCGACGATTTCGCAGATCTGAGCGATCCGCTCCTCGATTGGGACACCTTCCTTTGCAATGAGGGAAGGGTTGGTGGTGACGCCGTCGATGATGCCCCAGGAGGCACCTTTGCGCAATTCGTCGAGATTCGCCGTATCGATAAATATTTTCATGCCAAATACTCCAGAAAGGTCTCGCGGAAGGCCGGAACGTCTTCAGTATATCAAGGCACTGCGATTGTCGAGACTTCCGACGGCGGACTCTCGGCGCCGCCCGAGTCCAAAGCGGTCACCTGATAGCGGTAGGAGACGCCTGGCCTTACCTCGCGATCATTGAAGCTGGGAGCGCTCAGCCGCCCGCCGACGCGAACGAACGATCCATCGCCTTCGGCCCGGTAGACCTGGTAGCCGGCAAGACCGGGATCTTCGACCGGATTCCAGCTCAATTGAATCGATGCCGCTCCGGCAATTGCTGAAAGACCAGTGGGAGCGGCGGGAGGGAACGTGTCCTTGGGGGTGATTTCGACTGGGGCCGACATGAGGCTGCCAGTGCTCCGGACGCGGTAAGTGTAGGACTGATTGAACTGCGCGTCCTTGTCGAGGTAGGTTGATTCGTTAACGGGGCCTAGGGACAGTGGGGTTGGGCTGCCGGGGCTGCTTCGCTCAATGATGTACGTCGCGCCGGGTTGGCCATCCCACTCCAACTTCACACCGGAGACAGTCGCAGTCGCGCGAACCACGGGAGCGGGGGCCGGTGCGGCGACGGGGATCGTGACTACGTGAGACCATTCGCTCCAACGCCCGCGGATACCCTGGCTACGGACTTTGAAAGTGACGCTTTTGCCTCCCCAATCCGATACAGGCACGGTTAGCTCTACCGGACCCGGACCGGCGGGGGGGATCGGAATGCGGCCGGTGGCGCCGCCGGGTCCGCCTTGGAGTTCGACATCCTGAAAGCGCCGGATGCCGGCATTATCGGTAGTTAGCGGCGGCAGGGTGAAGCGGATCTCGATTTGATCGGCCTTCTGTTCGGCACGCAAATCGGCGACGGCAACCGGGATGTGCAGTGACGGCGGCATCGGATCGCCGACGTAGCCGCAGGAGGCGAGAATCCAGCATGCGGGGAGAAGCGCCAGGTGCTTCACAGAATATATTTGCTCAGGTCCTGATCTTTGACGATATCGGACAACTGAGCACGCACGTAGGCAGTGTCGATTTTCACTTTGCGCTTTTTCATGTCGGGGGCTTCGAAGCTGATGGTTTCGAGCACCTTCTCCATGATGGTGTGCAGGCGGCGCGCGCCGATGTTCTCGGTGGTCTCGTTCACTTGCGCGGCCATACGCGCGATTTCGACGAGCGAGTCGTCGGTGAAGTGCATATCAAGCCCCTCGGTTTCGAGCAGCGCCGTGTACTGTTTCACGAGAGCGCCCTTGGGCTCTTTCAAGATCCGGATGAAATCTTCCTCGCTGAGGGACTTCAACTCAACGCGAATGGGGAAACGCCCTTGGAGTTCGGGGATCAGATCGCTTGGTTTGGAGACGTGGAACGCACCCGCGGCGATGAAGAGGATATGATCCGTGCGCACGAAACCATAGCGCGTGTTGACCGTTGTTCCTTCGACGATCGGTAGAATGTCGCGCTGCACGCCCTCGCGGCTGACATCGGGTCCCTGGCCGCCTTCGCGGCCGGCGATCTTGTCGACTTCGTCGAGAAAGATCATTCCGTTACGCTCGACGCGCTCGATGGCGATGCGCGTGACCTGGTCCATGTCGACGAGCTTCTGTTCTTCTTCCTGGATGAGATAGTCCATCGCCTCGCCGACACGCATCTTGCGTTTTCGTGAGCGCTGGCCGAAGAAATTGGGCAGCATCTCTTTGAGATTGATGTCCATCTCCTCGACGCCCATGTTTGTGGCGACTTCAAACGTCGGGCCGCGCTCCTTCACGTCCACTTCCACAACCCGGTCGTCGAGCTTGCCCGCGCGCAATCGTTCGCGGAGCTTTTCACGGGTTTTCTCGGCGGGATCGGCCCCCTCGGGCTGGGCCGGCATTAGCAGGTCCAACAATCGCTCTTCGGCATTTCGCTCGGCGCGGTCGGCCACCTCATCTAATTTCTCTTCGCGCACCATGTCGATGGCGATTTCCACAAGATCGCGGATCATCGATTCGACATCGCGGCCCACATAGCCGACTTCGGTGAACTTGCTCGCTTCCACCTTCAGGAACGGCGAATTCGCCAGCCGCGCCAGCCGCCGCGCTAGTTCCGTCTTGCCAACACCGGTGGGGCCGATCATGAGGATGTTCTTCGGCATCACCTCTTCGGCCATTTCAGGTTCGAGTTTCTGGCGGCGGATGCGGTTGCGCAGCGCCACGGCTACGGCGCGTTTGGCCTCGGCCTGTCCGATGACGTATTTGTCGAGTTCGTTTACGATCTCGCGCGGGGTTAGCTCGTCAAGCAGCGGTGCGTTATCGCCGCCCTGGCTTGGCAGATAAATGACCATGCGTTACCTCTTCCCAGCGGGGATTAACCCAGTTCCTCGTATCGCACGTTTTGATTGGTGTAGATGCACAGGTCCCCGGCAATCTTCATCGCTTTTTCGGCGATAGCGCGGGCTTCCAATTCCGTATTCTCAATCAGCGCCCGCGAAGCTGACTTTGCAAAGCCACCACCGGAGCCGATGGCCGCCACCGACTCATCAGGCTCGATGACGTCACCATCGCCGCTTACGATGAAAGTGTTTTGCACATCGGCCACCAGAAGCAGGGCCTCGAGATGGCGCAAGACTTTGTCCGTACGCCAGTCCTTGGCGAGTTCCACAACGCTACGAGGCAGATTTCCGTTGTGCTGTTCGAGTTTCATTTCGAAGCGGGCAAATAAGGAAAATGCGTCGGCCGTGGATCCGGCAAATCCGCCGACGATTTTGTCCTTATACAGGCGGCGAAGCTTGTTGACCGAGGCTTTCAGGACTTCCGAGCCCATGGTCGCCTGCCCATCGCCCGCCATAACTACTTTTCCGTTGCGGCGAACACAGAGGATGGTAGTACCGTGGATGCGCGGTTTCATGTTATTGCACCCAGTGTAGCGCGCCCCTCTAAGGGACCTTGTCTACTTCGACTTTATGTCGATCATGATCAGCTCGATGGGATGATCCACCAGACTCTGCTCGGCATGGACATCGGGCATTCCCCAACGCGGCTCGCCGGCGGCGAAGGTGGCCTCGACCTTTGATCCATCAGCTTTCGTCAGTTGAATCTTCGCGTCAGTGAGAGCGACAGTCACCCGATTGGTTGCGTGCTCGTGCTGCGGAATGGCCCCTTTGGCCGGGATGCGGACGCGCACCACGCGAACCTGGTCGTTGTCGAACTCAAGATGGTAGATTTTCGGGGCGACTGCCAGTGGGTCTTTGGGGGGCCAAGTGACAGGAGATCCGGGCTTGCGCAGTTCGACTTCGACGATCTTGTACGTGGTGCCGCCGACGTTTTCACTGGTGTGCATGCCGCCCGACGGGTCCCAGCGGACGGTGCCAGCGTTGAATTTCACGTCGTTCACCGGCTTTCCCTCGTAGGCCAGCCGCATTGTGCCGGGACTCAAGTGGACCATCACGCGGTTGACGTTGTGTTTGTGAAGACGGCTCTTCTGGCCTGAGGTGTTTTGCGCAACGATCACTTTAACCCATTCATTTTCAATGGGAATAGGTGGGGCTTGGGCAAATATGGGCGCAGTAAGGAGGAGAGTCAAAAAGTAGCGCACGACGGGATGATATCAGATCGCCCAAGAAGCGGGCTGCCGCGACACGGTTACCTTCGACCTCAAGCTGGAAGAGACGCCGGGGTTCACCATTCTCAAATAGCTACGCCACTTTTGCGAACGTGTTCCCGCCATACCTTGCCGAAGAGGTGGAAGGCTGTCGCGGAGCTGGGCTTGAAGAGGAATCCCAACAGGCCGACCGCCGCCCAGGCGAGGTAAAGGTAAGTCACATACTCGTGAATGTGGCCGGCAATGAAACCGAGGGTGCCTGGGCCTGGCTCAATGGGTGAGAACGCAAACTGCACCGCCCACAGCAGGAAAAGCGCCGACGCCTCCCACCACACCATCTTCATATTGACGAGGAAGATCATGCCCACGAGCGACTGACCGATGGTCATGAGGATCTCCAGCTCCTGCTGCTCGTCGAAGGGAATGAAGGACAATGAGCCCCGGCTGATCGAATAGACGATCGGGAGCATGGCAGCGAGCAGGGTCCACTGGTTGATATTGCTGGAAACCATGTTCATCAGCGCCATCGGAGCCTTCCTGATCGTGCGCGCCCAGTAGAATGCGCTCACCTTTTCAGGGAACTCGCTGACAAACGGCGCCACCCATTGCACGAAAACGAAACTCGGTACGCCGAGCAGGGCTGAGAGCGCGAGGAGGCTGCCTAGAAACGGCTCCGCGGCGTAGTAGATGAGGGCGCCGCCGGCGGCAAACAAGGCGACGATGGCGAGGTTACGAACGACGGGGGAGGACTTCACCACCGCGCGCGGAATGCGGTCCAAGTCTTCGAGGTCTCCATGTTCCTGGGGCGGCATGTGAGAGAGGATCCACAAATACGCGACGTAGATGAGGATGAGGACGAGCGCATCCCACACGTTGAGCGAAGCCTTCCACCAGATGTAGAACGCGTAGATGAGCGGCACCAGAAGGCCCATCACCTCCACACAATGCTCCTCCTCCAAGTCAATCTGCCGGAGTGGCTTCTTGTATTGAATGCGGTGAAACAGCGCGGCGGTGAAATAGATCATGGGCCAGCCGAGGCCGGTCAATAGCCGCAGCGCACCGGTTAGATTCGCAAGCAGCAACGGCACCTGCTGCTTCCAGGCGAGTACCGCTTCCACGGCGAATTCGGGGAGCGTCTGCAGCCACGCAAGAATCGCTAGAGCGAAGCCCTGTGCCACATAATACTGAGCTGATTCGGCGGCCCACGCAATCATCATGGCGGCCAATAAAATGGCGGGAGCGGCCCACAGCGCGGTTGAAGGCGGAACCTGCACGATCTCCAACGTTGCGAGGAGGAAAAAAGCGAACGTGGGTGCGTAGATGACGGCGGCGCGCTGATTAACGGAACGAGACATTCATGCTGTCCTTGGTAATAGAGGAGTGTAACTGGAATTCCGGTCTGGATTGAGGAAAGTCACTGCGGTAGTGGCCACCGCGGCTTTCCTGGCGCGCCAGGGCGCAACGGGCGATGATTTGGGCAACTGTGTGTAAGTTGCGCAGCTCATGGTCTGCGCGGGAGGGCGACGGAGCTTGGTGCATGGCGAGGCGGTCGAGCCGGCGAATAGTGGCCTGCAATTCCGTGCCCGTGCGAACGATTCCGCAATTATCCCAAGTGAGCTCGCGCAAATCCGATTCACCGATGTGCGGGATGCAGAGTGGTGGGTTCGGTTGGGCCTGAAGAAATGGAGCGGCGGCGTGCTCGAGCATAGCCACTCCGGCTCGCGCACCGAAGACGATCCCTTCAAGAAGGGAATTGCTGGCAAGACGATTCGCTCCATGCACACCCGTGCATGCCGCTTCGCCCGCGGCATACAGCCGGGGGCGGGTGGTGAGACCAAACAGATCCGTGCGCACACCGCCCATCGCGTAGTGCACGGCGGGCAGGACAGGCGCCGGCTGACGTTCCAGGTCGATCCCGTAACGAAGGCATGTCTCGTAAATTCGCGGAAAACGTTTGGCGACGAAGCCGGGCTCGCGGTGGCTCAAATCAAGGTAGACATGCGGTTCTCCCGTGCGTCTTAGTTCGGCGACAATGCCGCGGCTCACGACGTCGCGCGGCGCAAGCTCGGCCATCGGATGATACGCCTCCATGAAGCGTTCACGGCCGCCATTGAGGAGCACCGCGCCTTCTCCGCGCAATGCCTCGCTCAATAAGAAAGAAGGCGCGCCCTCGACGTGCAGGGCAGTAGGATGGAACTGGACAAATTCCAGGTCACTGATTTCGGCACCAATGCGGTAGGCCATGGCGACGCCATCGCCGGTGGCGACATCGGGATTGGTGGTAACGCGATACACGCGGCCCAGGCCGCCGGTGGCGAGCAGCACGGCGCG
>DASRHX010001003.1:0-8413 GCA_035650295.1 Bryobacteraceae bacterium
CGAGGCAAATCAGGTCGTTGGTCCCCTTGCGAAGCGTGACTACCTCGTTTTTGTCGTTGTAGCCCAGGACCGTAGCGGCGGCGCGGCGTTCCTTGGGCGCCGCGAGGATGGAAGAGGCGATCTGATCCTCCGGTGAGGCCACCTGGGCGGCGAGGATGGCTGTGAATGCAAACGGGGCAGCAATGAGGAGTGCGACGTGGGGCTTCATGGAGTAATCTCTACGCCAGTATATACACAACCGCCCGAATCCCCGCAGGGACCCGGGCGGTTGGCTCGTTTACACAGGGAGAAGGCCGATGGTTACCCTTCGGCCGGTACAACCACGAAGAGGTTGGACCCTTCGCGATTGATCTGGAGCAGCACGTCTTCCTTCGCGCCGGAACGGTTCAATTCCGCTTGCAGACCGGCCACGTTAGAGACGGGCTTACGATTGACCTGGCGAATTACGTCGCCTTCCCGAAGGCCGGCTTCCGCGGCCCTGCTGGAGGGATCAACGCCAGTGATGACGACACCTTCGGAGCCAGCCGGCAATTCAAGTTGACGGCGAAGGCGCGGCGTGAGGTCGGACACTTCAACCCCTTCGAGCGCTTCTTCGGTTTCGCTCGAGCCGGGCCGCGCTCCGGCAACCTTTTTGTCGGTTAGCTCGCCGAGCGTGACAGGGATCGTCTGTTGCTTACCCTCACGCACCACGGTGAACTTTGTCGTGGCGCCTGGCGCCGAATTACCGACCATGAGCTTGAGTTGGACCGAGTCGATCACCTTCCTGCCATCCATGGCGATAATCACGTCGCCACTCCGCAGGCCGGCCCGGCCCGCGGGGCTGTCGGCGGTGACGTCGGAAACTACGGCGCCGTGATTGCCTTCCACCTTCATGGCGGCGGCGAGATCAGGCGTGAGCGGTTGCAGCATGACTCCGAGGAAGGCGCGGGTGACCTTACCATGCTCGATCAACTGGTTCATGACGTGGCGGGCGAGGTTCGACGGGATGGCGAAGCCGACGCCATTGTTGCCGCCCGTAGACGAGAGAATGGCTGTGTTGATGCCAATCAACTCGCCGTTGGCGTTAACGAGCGCGCCGCCGGAGTTGCCAGGGTTGATGGCGGCGTCGGTTTGAATGAAATCCTCATACTCCTCAATGCCGAGTCCGCCCCGGGCGGTAGCGCTGACGATGCCCATGGTGACGGTTTGGCCGACGCCGAAGGGATTGCCGATGGCGAGCGAGTAGTCGCCCACGCGGACCTTCGAGCTATCGGAAAAGGTTACGCTGGGCAGGTTGGTTGCTTCGATCTTGAGAACGGCGACATCGGTCTTTTCGTCCTCACCAATGAGCTTCGCGGTGAACTCCCGGCGGTCGCTCAGTAATACCTTGACCTGACTGGCTTTGTTGACGACATGGCTGTTCGTCAGGATGTAGCCGTCAGGCGAGACAATGACGCCGGAGCCCGCGCCGCGCGATTTGCGAGGCTGCTGTGGGCCGCGGAAATTGGGACCGAAGAACGGCGCAAATTCCGGCGGAATCATCTGGCCTTCATTGGCGGTCTTGCTGATTTTGGTCATCGTGATGCTGACGACGGCGGGCAGGTTGCGCTCGACAACATCTCCGAAACCAGCCCTCGGAGGGGGTGCCTGCGACAGCTTCACTTCGACGCTCGGCTTGGGCCCGGTCGCGTTCAGCGCAAAGCCGCCCAAGCCTCCCAATGCGAGCAAAGATGTGCCGAACACGGCTAGTTTCCAATCACGAAACGTACGTATCCTCATGGTGTTTTTACTCTCCCAGTGTGTGGCCCGGTTGGGCCGAAAATGTTTGTGACACTACACCCGGAGAAGTCAGCCGACGGCAGCCTTTGCCTGGGCCTACCCGGTCTGCTTCTCAGGTTCTAATTTATATGACGCACGAAAACGAATTTCGGTACATCGGAGTTCGCAGTGGCCGGGCAGCGGCGCTAGCCTACTCGCTGCGAAGGGTTTGCGCGGGGTCGATGCGGATGGCGCGGACGAGGGGAGGCACCGCGGCGGCTATGGCTGTCGCGAACAGGACGGTAATTGGCGCCAGGACTGCGCTGGGATCGGTCGCCTTGATCTCAAAAAGAAGCGCTTCGATGAACCGCGCGCACGCGATTCCAGCGGCGATGCCGAGTGTGGCGCCAACGGCAACCATGCTGAAAGCCTCCACGGTGACGGGCCGCGCAACATGCGCGGGGCGGGCGCCGAGGGCCATACGGATACCGATTTCGCGGCGCTGCTGGACGACAGAGTAGTTGAGTACGCCGTACAGCCCGACGCCGGCGAGAACGAGCGCGACGATGGCGAAGAACAGCGAGAGAGTTGCGAGAAGGCGCTCGCGAACGAGGTGGCTGAGCGTGAGACCGGTTTGCGTTTCAGCATCGCGGAGGAGGAAGGAAGCGTTGAAATTGGAGACGGACTGGCGCAGGGTGGGAACGAGGGCGAGCGGATCTCCGGCGGCGCGGACGAGCAGGCTGCCCGAATTGCGCTTAGCCAGGGGCAGATAGAGTGTGGGGCGAATCGGCTCTCGAAGATTCCCGTAGGCGGCATCGTGGACGAGGCCGACGATCTCGAAGGGAGCGTTCACATTACCTCCTGCAATGAGTATCGCGGCGCGGCCGACCGGGTTCTGTCCGTTGAAGTAGGTGCGTGCGAATGCCTCATTGACGATGCCCACGCCGGTCACGGGTTTCTTGTCGCCGGTGACGTGTGGTTGCACGTCGCCGGGACGGAAGTCGCGCCCATCGAGGCGGGCGATGCGCATGGTATTGAAGAAGCCGGGCGAGACATCGAGCAGATAGGGTGGGCGCGCCTCTGGCTCGCGGCCGGGGAGCGTCACCGCACCCGTCCAGCGATTGCCCGTGAGCAGCGCCCATCCGGCGAACGACGCGGCTTCCACGCCAGGCGTATGGCGAAGGTGATCAGTGAGTTGCATCCAGGTTTCGGGCGTGATGTTTTTGGAGCGGTTGGCAGCCTCCATGATGAGCACTCGTTCGTGCGAGAAACCGAGGGGGCGGCTCTGCAGACGTTGGAAGGTGGCGGCGAAGAGACCAGCGACGAAGAGCACGAGCACGCAGAAGGCGACTTGCGCCGAGACCAGAGTGTGGATGAGGAGGCGGCGCGAATGCGGGCTCTCGCTATCCTTGAGCGCGTTAACCGGTTTGACGAATGAGGCACGGAGCGCGGGGGCGAGTCCGAACAGGACCGTGACAGCGAAGGTGAGCGCGACGCTGAAGGCGAGGGCACGCCAACCGATGTCGAGGATGAGGCGAACGGGCCTTTCGGCGGGAGCGAGCATGGAGACAACAAACGGCGCCGACCACCATGCGAAGAGTGTGCCCGCGAGCGAGGCGATGACGGCGAGCAGTGCGCTTTCGATGCCGACCAGTTGGATGAGGCGCCAGCGTCCGCCGCCGATGGAGACTCGGATGGCCATTTCACGGACGCGGGCGGTGGCTTGGGCGGTGAGGAGGTTGGCAACGTTGGTGCAGGCGATGAGCAGGACGAGTAAAACGAGAACGGCGAGGATGAACAAGGGGCGGCGGTAGTTCGTCTTGAGGTCCGATGCGCCGGAAGCGGCCGGATGGAGGACGAAGGCTTCACTGAGGTAGGTGTCGATGTACTGCTTGGGAGTGCTCGGCGGGAAGCTCTTGGCGCGCTCCTGGTGTTCGAGTAACAAAGCCGCTTGCAGGGGCTGGCGGACCTGCTCCGGCGTGACACCGGGCTTCGGGCGCGCCCAGATGCGGAACCACGACCAGCCGGGGCTATTGATGGCGGCGGCGTTCATCATGGCAGGGATGTAGAGGTCGGTGATCACGCCGGGCTCAGTGCCGGTGAAGCCTTGCGGGGCGACGCCGACGATCTGATAGGTGTTGGGGCCTAGGCGGAAGGTTTTCGAGGTGACATTGGGGTCGCCGCCGAAGCGGCTGGTCCAGAAGTCGTGGCTGATGACGGCGACGGGGTGCCCGCCTGGCGTGACATCGTCGTGGGGCGTGAGCAGGCGGCCGAGTGCGGGCCGGAGTCCGAGAATGCCGAACACATTGCCGGAGACGTATTGACGGTATGCCTTGCCTTTTTCGCCGGCGTTGGCGCCAATGGAGATGTCCTGGCGCGCGGCCAGGCCGACGACCATGAGTTCGGCTTTGCCTTCCACGGTTTTGCGGTACTTGACGAAGCTCGGGTAGTCGAAGTCGTCGCGCTCGTCGGGGCGGCCTTCGCGGTCGATGTAAGTGGTGGCGAGAGAAAAGAGCCGCTCGGGCTCGGCGACGGGCAGTGGGCGGAAGAGAAGGGCATCGACGAGGCGGAAGGCGGAGGTGGTCGCGCCGGTGGCCAGGGCGAGCGAGAGAATGGCGGCGGCGCTGACGGTGCTGTGCTTACGGATCTGACGCCAACCGAAGACGATGTCGGAGAGGAGGACATCGAGCCAAGGGAACAGGCGGACATCGCGGCTTTGCTCGCGGTGAAGGAGTGGGCTGCCGAGCGCGCGGCGGGCTTCCTCGGGCGAGCGGCCCGCGGCGATGGCGTCGTCGAGGTGCGAGGCGAGTTCTTCGTCGAGTTCGCGGTTGAGGCGTTCGCGGCGGAAGTGGCGAAGGAGGCGGTTGAGGAAGGACATGGGCGCTCCTGGTTATGGCGATACCCAGACATCTTACTATAGAGAGGGCTGGGTATGGGTCCCTAGGGGGCGGTGGAAAGTCGGCTGTGTGCAATAGTACACAGATTTGGTACAGACCAAGAAGGCCACGGATGAAAAAGGGGGGACATGACTTCAGCGCAGGGAAACGGGGTCCCGTACTGCGTGTGCCACCGGGAAAGACGCGCGTGACGATCCGGCTCGACGACGATGTGCTCGAATGGTTCCGCGCGTGTGTAGACGAAGCCGGTGGGAGGGAACTATCAGACGCTTATTAGCGACACCTTGCGAGCGGCAATTCAGCAGGAGCGGGGAGCCGCTGGAGGTGACGTTGAGACGGGTAATTCGGGATGAGTTGAAGAGGGCGGGATAGGGGTGGACACTCGGCAATGAAGATTTTTTGGTGTTGGCGTTGCCGTATGGAGGTTCCGATGCTTGACGACGAAGAATTCGCCGAAGTACATAAACTCTATGGGGCGTGCTTCTCTGCTACGAAAGAGTTTCGAGCAAAGTGGAATGTGCCGCTAGATGCGGACATTCATGAACGATTTAGGCCCGTCCGTACTTGGTACGAAGAGCGCACAGGCATGAAGGACTGTCATGAAAACGCAATCATGCACCACCAACTCTCACTTTATGGTCCGCCATGCAGACACTGTGGGAGGCCATTGAGGACGCCACACGCAAAACTTTGCGCCGCATGCGGCGCACGGCGCGACGACTAGAATTACATCGGCGTCGCGCCCTACGCCCTAGCTATCAGCTCTTCGCGCAGCCCAAGCTGCTTCAGGCTGCGGTCGATCCACATGCGGGTGAGTTTTTCCTGGAGGCCGTTTTGGCCGAGGCGTTCGTTGAGGCAGGCGAAGTCGACGGCGTCGAGCGGCTGGTCCTGATTGAAGCAGGAGAAGACGACGCGTTCCTTGCCGGTGATCGGGTCCTTATGCTTCTGCAGGCACTGGGCGCAGATCTCTTTCATCATGCACTGCATGGGCGAGTTGATGGAGGCAATGGCGACGTGCGTGCCAGGGAGCAGGTCCTTGAGCACGGTGTGGCGGGCCTGGCCGACGGCGGCCATCATTCGGTCCGAGCCGATGGCGATAAGGCGCTGTACCTCGTGCAGCGGAATGGGTGCGTTCACTTCGGTGCCGTACCACTTGATCGCCTCAACAATGTTGCCGACAAAGCCGTGATCGCCGGGGCGGAAACGCTGGAAACCAGGGGCTTCGTCGCAGCACCAGACGATGCAGTCGGCCGCGCGTTCAATTTCTTCGACCTTGTAGCGGTCGATCATCTTTTTGTAGCCGGCGAAGTAGATTACGCGCGAGCCGCGGGCGCGCAGCGCCTGGCCGATGGAGAAGAGTACGGCGTTGCCGAGGCCGCCGCCGACGAGCATCACCGTTTCACCGGTGGGCGTTTCCGTGGGCGCTCCGGTGGGTCCCATGAGGACGACGGGTTCGCCCGGTTCGAGCATGGCGCAGAGGTCGGAGGACCCGCCCATCTCCAGCACAATGGTGGAGAGCAGGCCTTTCTCGCGGTCAACTTGCGCGCCGGTGAGGGCGAGGCCTTCCATGGCAAGCAGGGTGCCGTTGACGTGCTTGGCGTACGTTTCGAAATTCTGCAACCGATAGAACTGGCCGGGTTGGAAGGCGCGGGCGGCGATGGGCGCTTCGACGACGACTTCAATGATGTTGGGCGTGAGGCGGATGACCTCCTTCACGCGCGGGCGGAGGTCGCGGTTCAGTTGGTTGAGGAGACCGGCGGGCGAGGGGCCCGCGGGAGCGCGCGATTTGAGGCGGCGATCGACGATGGGCGCGCCCATCTTGGCGCTGGCCATGGCCTTCACGACGTTACCTGCAAAAGACGGATGCAGGTCGCCGAAGAACGAAATGGCACGGCCATCACTGGTGACCGACGTAAGTATCCCCGGCTTCGCGGGCTTAGTATTCAATTCCGGCTTGAGGGGCGTGCCGTCTTCGTCGAGGGCTTGGAAGAATTTGCCGTCGAGCGTGAATGAACCGGGGTCCTCGCGCTGGGCGACGGTGTTGGGCTGCGTTCCGGCGGCGACGAGGATGGAGCGGGCGGCGAGTGTAACGTGTTCGCCTGTAGCGCGTAGTTTGCCGGCGGCTTCGTCCCAGGCCTGCTTCTCGCATGTAAGTGTGGCGGCATGGCCGAAGCGGTCGACTCCAATACCCGCGGGCGAAAGGCCTTCACTGAACCAGATGCCTTCTTCCAGGGCGAGCTTCACTTCCTCGTGGTTCAGCGTGTAGCTGGGCGAGTCGATCAAGCGGCGGCGATAGGCGATCGTCACCCCGCCCCAGGAATGCAGTAGCGGCAGGTAGTTCGGCTCGCGGCCTTCCTGGCGGGCGAGCGTGTCTTCGTCGTGCAAGAGGTGCGCGTGTTTGAGGAATTCGCCGGCGATCTCGCGGTCCTCTTCGCTCCAGTAGCGGCGGACCTCTTCTTCGCCGCGCTCGCGCACGAGGACCTCGTAGCGGGCGGCGAACTTCTTCACCTGGCGCGGATAGTAGGCGAGCGATTCGGTGGCGGTGTCGATGGCGGTGAGGCCGCCACCGATAACCACCACGGGCATGCGCATCTGTAGGTTGGCGATCGAGGCCGATTTTGCGGCGCCAGTGAGTTGCAGCGCCATAAGGAAGTCCGAGGCCTGACGCACGCCGCGCGCGAGGCCGTTCTCCATGTCGACAAACGTGGGGCGTCCGGCGCCGGCGCAGAGCGCGATGTGGTCGAAGCCGAGATTAAAGGCGGTTTCAGCGGTGAGCGTGCCGCCAAAGCGCACGCCGCCGAACATTGCAAACTCAGGGCGGCGCTCCAGAAGCAGGCGGATGATTTTTAAGAAGTTCTTGTCCCAACGGACAGTGATGCCGTACTCGGCAACGCCACCGAAACCTGCCATGACGCGATCGTCGAGATCCTCGTAGAGCTGATCGAGGCTGTAAATGGGTTGGAAGGGAACGCGCTGGCCGCTGCTGTCTACGCCGGAGATATGCGAGGGCAGCGGCTCGATCTTGAGGCCGTCGACGGCGGCGATCGTGTGGCCTTCCTGCATGAGTTGATGGGCAAGCGTGTAGCCTGCCGGGCCGAGGCCCACGACGAGAACCTTGTAGCCGGAGGTGGGCGCGGGCATCCAACACTCGAAATTGAGAGGATTCCAACGCGTGAGCAGTGAATAGATTTCGAAGCCCCACGGCAGCGCGAGAACATTCTTGAGGGCACGCGTTTCGGCTTGCGGAATGTTGACCGGTTCCTGCTTCTGAAAGATGCAGGCCTTCATGCAGTCGTTGCAGATGCGGTGGCCGGTACCGGCGGCGAGCGGGTTGTCGATGGTAATGATGCCGACCGCGCCCAGCGGCTGGCCATGCAACATGGCTTCGTGCATCTCGGAGATCTTTTCGTCGAGGGGACACCCGGCCAGTGTGACTCCGAAGACGCTCTCCTTGAACTCGCCGGTCTTTTCCTTGAGGCCGGTGCGGCAGGAGTCCTTCGCCTGGTTGTGGCAGTGGATGCAGTAGTGGGCTTCGTCCAAGGCGCCCGCGGTCGAGGCGCCCTGGTCGGTGAGATGGAATGCTTCGCGGCGGCGCCATTCGTGTTCCGGAAGCTGGAATTTATCGACACAACCGGACGCGGCCGCGGTCGTGATGGTCTCGATGGGGATCAGGTGAAACGGGTCGATCTTCTCGGACTTCTTGAACAGCACGCCGCGTTTGTGCTCATGCTTGCCTTCGGAGGTGAGAGAGGACCAGGCAGCGTACTGGGCGGCAGCGG
>DASRHX010001004.1:0-4308 GCA_035650295.1 Bryobacteraceae bacterium
CTCGGACACATGCAGGAACAGCGTGTTCTCCCAAACGATCGGCGACGAACCGGAAACCTCCGGCAGCGGCAGCGTCCACGTAACGTTCTTCGTTTTGTCCCACGTGACGGGAAGCCCAGTCTCCTTGGACACACCGTCCAGCTTCGGACCACGCCATGTCGGCCAGTTTTCGGCGGCCACCGGGAGAGCGGATACAAGTAGAGCGATTCCCAGAATGCGCGATTTCATGCCCTCATCTTATGCCTTGATAAGATGTCGATTCAACTTATGCGACCCCCTCTCCGCCGGCGCCGCTTCCTCGCCCTCCCACTCGCCGCCGCCCCCGCGGCAGCCTTCGCGCAAAACGCCACCCGCCCCACCGTCAAGCCTAAACCGCAGCCGCTCGACCTTACCCAGTTCGAACCCAAGAGCATGCTGCACGTGCGCGAGACCCGCGTCGAGCGGGCGCGCTTCCCGCTGATCGACATCCACACGCATCTCACCTGGGGCGACCCGCAAGGAAAGACGGCCAGCCTCCTCATGCCCGTACCGGAACTCCTTGCCGTGATGGACCGGCGCAATCTACGCACATTGGTGAACCTGACTGGCGGACGCGGTGACGGACTCAAACAAGCCGTGGAGCTGTTGCACAAGCCCAACCCCGCGCGCTTCCTTGTCTTCACTGAACCGTGGTTCACGCGCGTGAGCGAGCCTGGTTACGCGAAGTTCCAGGGCGATGAAATTGGCCGCGCCCATGCCAACGGTGCGCGTGGTTTGAAGGTCCTCAAATCCCTCGGCCTCGTCGTCCGCGAGCGCGAAACCAAGGCCCTCGTCAAGATCGACGATTCCCGCTTCGATCCCATGTGGGAGGCCTGCGGCGCGAACAAAATGCCCGTCGCCATCCATACCTCCGATCCCGAAGCCTTCTTCCTGCCCATCGACCGCTTCAATGAGCGCTTCGAGGAGCTGAACGCCCACCCCGATTGGAGCTTCCATGGCCGCGACTTCCCAAGCGACCGCGAACTGCAGGAGGCCCGCCTGCGCGTCGTCGCCCGCCACCCGAAAACCAACTTCATCGCCCTCCACGTCGCTAACGCCGAAAACCTCGATTACGTCAGCGCCGCGCTCGACAAGCACCACAACCTGTTCGTCGAAATCGGAGCGCGCATCGGCGAGCTCGGCCGCCAGCCACGCGCCGCCCGAAAATTCTTCGAAAAACATCAGGACCGTATTCTGTTTGGCACCGACGCCGTTCCCCACGGCATCGAAACGCCGCAACAGATCTTCGGCGACGAACTCTACCAGATCTACTTCCGCTTCCTCGAAACCGGCGACGAGTACTTCGACTACGCGCCGGCCAAGGTCCCGCCCCAGGGCCGCTGGCGCATCTACGGACTCGGTCTACCTGACTCCATTCTCAAGAAGGTTTACTGGTCCAACGCCGCGCGTCTGCTGAACATACAATAGCCGCATGGCAACCCATCCCGATATCGAAAGTCTCCTGCCCCAGGTCATTCGTGGCCGGCGGGAATTCATCGTCACCAAACTGGCGGCCGGTTTCGCGATGGCCGTGCAGCCTATCACCGCGCAAACCATCACTACCGACACGACCGGTCTCACCGCGGGCGAAGTAAAGATTCCCGTCAAGGATGGAGAAATCCCCGCCTATCGTGCCATGCCCGCCAAGGGCAAGAACTTCCCGGTCGCCCTCGTCGTCCAGGAAATCTTCGGCGTTCACGAGCACATCAAGGACATCTGCCGCCGCTTCGCCAAACGTGGTTACCTCGCCGTCGCGCCCGAAATGTATGCGCGCCAGGGTGACGTTTCCAACATGTCGAACATCCAGGACATCATCTCAAAGGTCGTCTCCAAGGTTCCCGACGCGCAGGTGATGAGCGACCTCGACGCTGCTGTCGCCTGGGCCTCCAAAAACGGCGGCAATACCAACAAACTCGGCATCACCGGCTTCTGCTGGGGCGGCCGCATCGTGTGGCTCTACGCGGCGCACAATCCCAAGCTCAAGGCAGGCGTTGCCTGGTACGGCCGCCTCGTCGGCACTACCAACGAGATGACGCCGAAGAACCCCATTGACATCGCCGCCTCGCTCAAAGCCCCCGTTCTCGGCCTCTATGGCGAAAAGGACGGCGGCATTCCACTCGATAGCGTCGAAAAGATGCGCGAGGCACTGAAGGCTTCGAAGAAGAAGGCGGAAATCCTCGTCTATCCCGGCGCGCAGCATGGCTTCCATGCCGACTACCGCCCCAGCTACTCGAAGAAGGACGCTGACGACGGTTGGCAGAAACTGCTCGCCTTCTTCAAGGCAAACGGCGCGGCGTAGCGCTTCAGCAAGCCAAAGAGACCTACTGAGACGGCACGCCAGAGGTCATTTGTGATCGCGCAACTTCGCGTTTTCCGGTTGCGGCAACAAGTTTCCCGGCTTTACCGAGGCCATATGGAGGCATACCGCTGTATACGCCTTCGTAATGGCCGGGTTTGACGATGTAGGTTTTGTGCCAGATGCCGACATCGCTACGGCTGCCTCCGACGCGGCGGTTGAAATCAACCCATGCAGGCCAGTGCTTCTTGTCTTTGGCTCGCGCATAGGCTTCCAACTGCTCGAAGGAGCGCCAGTACTGGACGATCATGCGCCCGATGCCGCTGTGCCCTAAAAATCCAGATTCGGGATGAGCTTCAAGTCCCTTCAGCATTTTCGGCATGGCGAGAAAAACGGGGAGCCACTTATGCAACTTCCAGGGTTTGTTGATTCTCATGCCAATGAGAAAGACAACGAACTCGCCATCCATCTCGGCTGCCATACGGGAACCAATTACCTTTGCCACAAGGTCTCCTCTTGGCCCATCTTCCAATTTGGGATCCGGTATTGTTTCGGAATTCGATCCGGCTGAGATCCTTGACCCGGATTCGTCGCACTCGCAGATTATACGCTGCTGGCGGCGCTATGGAATTGAGACCCAACTCACCCCGCCGGAATCCCGCAACCGGTCAAGAAGTCACATTAGGTACCGCAATGTACCGCCGGCTCACTTCGCGGCAAACTGTGCTTTGCTGTTCTCCGTAACAGTCCACATGTAAATCGTGCGCCAGTCGACCGAGATCTTCTTGTCCGGTTGCCATTCGCCCATGTCGAATTGATGGGACACGATTCGCGAACCCACTTTCAAATCCTTTAGTAGTTTCGGGCGCAGCTTCAGGTTCACCTCCGGGAGCAGGTAAAGGGTCACGATATCGGCGTCACGGAAATCAGCGTCAAACAGGTTGCCGAGGATGAACCTGGACTTGTCGCTGACACCGGCCTTTTTGGCGTTCTCGTTGGCCTCCTTGATGCGCTCCGGATCGATATCGTACCCTGTCGCGCGCGCCACTCCGAACTTCTCCAAGGCCATGACGACGATGCGCCCGTCGCCGCAGCCGAGGTCATAATGGATTTCGCCGGGACGGACGTTCCCTAGCTTGAGCATGGCCTCGACAACTTCAGTAGGTGTCGGGACATAAGGAACGTCTTTCTGAACTTCCGGCTGCTGTGCGCCAATGGGAACGGCGGCTAGGAGAATCAAGATGAAGGCGACGCAGATCCGTGCCCCGCGGATGGAATCGGATGAGAGAATCGGCCAAGTCAATCTCATGCGCGCGAGTGTAGCACGGCTGGCCTGCGCAGTAGGGGCTAACCCGACCGAGACACATCGCGAGTGGTTGACGCGCGATCCCGACGCCATGGCGAATCGTTTCCCGATGGACGGCCATACGTCCGCGAACCATCGGAAACACGACGCTGGGGTCAAGCTGCGTACAAGAACTCTTCGTGTGCGATCTTGCCATCCACCACCGTGTACACCGCCAATTCAGTGAACTGGACCCGCTCGCCCGAGGCTTTTCTTGTCCATTCGAAGGAGTACCACACGGCGAACTTCTCTGGGCTGACAAATGGTCCCGTTACGGAGGCGCTGTGGACGTCATTGTCTTTGAACCAAGCAACGTTCTTGGCGAGGATAGCGTCCTTGCCGCGCATTTCGCGCCCCAACCCTTGGTAGTCCGCAGCCTCGACGCTCACGATGCCGTCGGCGTATAGCGTGTTGACAGCGTCGAGAAACTTGCCCTCGCGGCAGAGTGTGACAAGCAGTGTACCGGCTTCGGCGGTGGTCATCGCGACAGCGTATCAGACGAGCAGCAAGGCGGGATCGTCTGACGCCGCTGTCTATCCGGAAATTTCGATTAGCGCATGGCCCACTGCACCTACCCTGCCCCACGTATCTCTAACACTCCCATCACCCGCGCCCCTTCGGCCGGTTTCTCCACCGCCCACTCAAGCGC
>DASRHX010001005.1:0-7824 GCA_035650295.1 Bryobacteraceae bacterium
GCCCACCCAGTCGCCACTTCTCAGTATCTCCTCCGCTAAAGGGGAGATCGTACTGTAGACCGGCGGGCCTGGAGTAACTCCAGGGAATGGCAAGTTTTCATTGGCTCGCGCGATGGTCGCGTTAGCGGCCATGATCAGGGCACCTCCGATTACAAACAGGTAACTCTTGCGGCTGTGCATAAGGTCCTCCTTGGTGGCAGTCATTATTAGCTCCCCTCGGATCGCAGGTGGGCTGAGCCACTGCGACCGGATTTCACATGTGAGCCTGCAAAGCGCTCCGGCTATTTCACTGGCCGGATCGCAGCCCTCGAATCTCCCGCTCGATTTCATCGGCCTGCCGCCCGCGCTTCGTCTTACGCAGGACGATGGCGTAGTTCTCAAGAGCGGCAATCGACCTTTCGTTTCGTAGTGCTCGAAGGAGTAGAGGCTCAGCGGCACGATGCATCTTGCGTTCGACATAGCACAGTGCCAAGTTGTTTAGAATCGAAGTGAGTGTGCGGCTATCCGCGTCCTCACTGCGTTCCACAATGGCCAGCGCCCTTTCGTACAGTTGGACGGCGCTATCAAAGTGACCGAGACCAGCGTGCAGAGTGGCGAGATTGTTTACCACCACTCCGACGGCAGGATCAGTTGGGCCCAGGCCTTTCTCCAAGATCTCAATAGCTTGGCGATAGAGAGTCTCTGCACTGCCGTAGCGGCCGGTAGATCGATGAATTTCGGCGAGGTTGCTCAAACTTCGCCCCAAGTCCGCGTGATCGGGCGCGAGTGTCTTCCGGCGTATCTGGAGCGCCCTGAGGCAAAGCTGTTCTGCGTGGCGGAAGTGTTCCCGGCGAAAGTACGTTTCGCTGAGAGCACTGAGCATTGTTGCGATTTCGGGGTGCTCCGGTCCCAGAATCTTCTCCGCAATCTCGAGGGACTGCCGGTAGAGGGGCTCTGCTTCGCTGTCGCGTCCCGCTTCTACGTGCGCGACCGCCTGCCGGTTGAATTTCTTGGCGGATTCTAAGTCGTCTGCTGCAGGCGCCGCCACGGAGATCGCAAGGACGAAGAAGCTCGACGACATGAACCAAAATCTGGCTGGATTAGCTTGGCGAACAAGTCAGTGACCGTTAGTAACGTGCGCTAGAATGTCGGATGTCAATGGGTTTAGGGCACGAGGAAATTCGAGCTGAGTTGGAACGTGTCCTATCAGCTACGAGCTTCAAGCGGTCTGAGCGGCTGAGTAATTTTCTGCGTTTCATCGTAAACGCCGGAATAGAAGCGAAGCACGACAACCTTAAAGAGTACGTACTCGGCGCTGAAGTCTATGAGAAGGGCCAGGACTTCGATCCGCGTGTCGACTCGACGGTTCGCGTCGAAGCCGCTAGACTGCGCTCAAAGTTGCGCGAGTATTATGAGACAGAAGGGCGCAGCAACCCACTCCGCATTGAGCTGCCGAAGGGCGGCTACGCACCACTATTTCATCGTCATGAATCGTTGGCGGTGGGCGGGAGCCGTAGGCCGGTACTGATCTGGGCCTCTGGCCTGACCAGCATTGCTCTCGCGAGCATCCTCATATTTGGGCTTCAGCGCGATCCAACTCTGCCCGCCATGGTGAAGCCGCTGACCACTTGGCCGGGAGAAGAACTCGAGCCCGCCTTCTCGCCCGATGGAATGCAGGTGGCGATGGTATGGAGCGGGGAGAACAACGACAATGATGACATTTACGTCAAGCCGATTGCCGAAGGCCCACGGGTACGATTGACGACGAATCCGGCGCGCGACAAGCATCCTGCCTGGTCGCCGGACGGCCGGTTGATTGCGTTTCTTCGCCAATCGGCCGATGGTTCGGCAGTCTATCTCGTGCCGGCTGTGGGTGGAACGGAGCGGCTAGTCGCAAAAGTTCATACATTCGATACCGTTCTGGACTGGCTTCCCGACGCCCATTCGCTTGCAGTGAGTGAGAGGAATGCGCGAGACGCTCCGCTCAGCGTCTTCCTCCTCGCGGTAGCGACGGGTGAAAAACGCCAATTGACTTCAGCGCCGTCGAAATCCTATGGGGATTTTCAAGCCAGACTGTCCCCGGACGGGCGGACGCTGGCCTTCGCGCGCTCGATTTCGTTTCCAGCATCGGACATTTTCATCGCGCCCGCGAGTGGTGGCGGTGAGCCCCGTCGACTGACTTTCGAAAACCAGGTGATCACTGGCCTTAGCTGGAGCGCTGATGGGCGAAGCATCGTTTTTTCCTCCGAGCGTGGGGCCACAGCAGGAGCAGGTAGCTTATGGAGAGTTCAAGCTGATGGTTCCGGTCGGCCACGGCTACAACAGATCCCCGGAGCCGGCCCACGGGCTTCCCGGCCAGCGGTGTCGCGTCGCGGAGGTCTCATCGCGTATCAGGAAATGTACCAGGACACAAATCTGTGGCGAGCCCCGGCCAACGGCTCCGGATCTCCTGAGCTGCTGATCTCATCTACGCGCGAGGAAGTTAGACCTGACTACTCACCCGACGGATCCCGGATTGCATTTAATTCGAATCGATCAGGCCACGTGGAGATTTGGATTGCGAATTCCGATGGTTCGAGCGCCTATCAACTTACGTCGTTTGACGGGGCGCCCGCTTGGTCTCCGCGTTGGTCGCGCGACGGTCGGCTGATTGCCTTTTGCCACGTCAGCGAGGGGAACGCGGACATTTATACGATGACGCCCGAGGGTAGTTCGATCAAACGCGTAACCCAGGAACCGTCTTATGAGGAGACCCCGTCTTGGTCGAAGGACGGCCAGTGGCTCTATTTCTCTTCAAACCGTTCGGGACGCCCGGAAATTTGGAAAATGGCATTGAACGATTCTGCTCGAGTGATTCAACTGACGCAGCACGGCGGAAAGATGCCGCTGGAGTCTCCAGATGGAAAATACCTTTACTTCCAGCGAGACCAGGTCGTGTTGCGGGTTCCGGTGAATGGGGGTGCAGAAACCCGCCTCTACGCTCAAGCTGAAGGCATTTCAGCCTGGGCCCCTGATTTGCTTGGTATATATGTTGCTGCGCGGAATCAGAGCATCGCACATTACAATCTTGAGACCGGCCGAATGACGCCGCTGGTCCCATCAGGAAATAAATTTGTACGCGCCGAGATCAGGGGTTTGGCGTTGTCTCCCGATGGAGGCTGGTTGCTTTATAGCCGCCTGGACCGCGCGGTGTCCGACATTATGCTGGTTGAGAACTTCAAGTAGGAACATCGAATGCTCCCATGGGGCTCACCACCTGCTGAGTAACCCGTTTTACAAAATGAATCGCTGCGCTTGCTACCAGGACAATTTACCCATCCGGCCCGCTGTAGTGCACACACTTCTCAACACTTGGCCGATACGTCTTCTTTGAAGAAGGAAATCCGGTCGAAGTCCGAGCCCGATCTCCTGTTGGCGATCAGCCCGGACGGAAATGTCGAAATTCTCAGCGGTCGGCCACGCCCGCTTGCGTCGCGCGTATTTCGCCAGCTCATCTCCATGGCCGAAACGACCCTCGCCAGTGGACGCCAGTCGCAGTTCCGGTTCACTCGCGGCAAGGGGCCTTCGGCTCGCCAGTTTGAGGTAACGCTGATGCCGGTACAGGCCCCGCCGGTGCTGGCAGTCGTTCGCGATGTTACCTGCCATCCGCGCCCGCATGCGGGCAATACTACTGTCCGCCATAATCTCCTTCGGATGAGTCAGTCGCTGGCGCTATCGTCGCGCCGGTTGGTCGAGCACGAAGATTTCGAACTCGCGCTGCGGGAGATCACCGAGTCGGCGGCCAAAGCCTTATCCGTTTGCCAGGCAGGGATCTGGCTGGTGGACGAATACTGGGAGTACATCATCTGCCGCGACCGGTTCAACGCGGCGACGGGCCAACACTCGCGTGGCACGGTGCTTCGCGCCGACGCCTGTCCCGCATACTTCGAGGCGCTCAAACTCGACCGCGCGATTAGCGCCCCGGACGCGCGCAACGATCCGCGGACGAGCGAATTCGCCGAGTGGCATCTCCTTCCACTCGGCATCGGCGCAATACTGGATTGCCCCATTCGCCGCTTTGGCCGGGTGCGTGGGATCTTGTGTCTGGGACATGCGGGAGGCCCGCGCCAATGGACGGAAGAAGAAGAGGCCTTCTCGGCGTCGATGGCCGACATGGTGGCGCTGATTCTCGACGAGGAGGATCATCGGCAGGTCCTCTCGCGCCTCGAACGCGAAGCCTATGAGGACTCCCTCACCGGGCTGAGCAACCGTCGCGCTTTACTCAAGCGCATAGAAGAGTCGCTTCCCCGCTGGAGCCGCTGCTCGGAGGGGGCGGCTCTCCTGATTGCCGGGATCGACCGGCTGAATGCGATCAACGAAGCGCTGGGACATGCCGCGGGCGACCGGGTGCTTGTCGAATCCGCACGCTGCCTGCGCGCTTCGGTGCGCGCTACCGATATGGTCGCCCGTATCGGCGGCGATCAATTTGCGATCCTTCTCGAAACGGTGCAGTCGCAGGAATCCGTTCTCGCGCTTGCTCATGGAATTCAGGACCGCATCCACTCGCCAGTTGACATCGACGGCCGCAAGATCCAGGTATCGGCGAGCGTAGGGATCGTGTATTCCGGGGAATCCACCGCCTCCACTCCCAAAGACATGCTGCGCTGCGCCAGCATCGCCACTTCGCGCGCCATGCAACGCGGTGGCGGCCGCATTGAGACATTCAAGCCCTCGATGCATGCCAATGCCTTGCAGCGGCTGAATCTCGAAGACGAAATGCGCCAGGGGCTCGACCGTGGAGAATTCGAACCGTTTCTGCAGCCGATCGTCTCCCTGGCCGACGGCGCCCTCGTTTCGTTCGAAGCCCTTTTGCGTTGGCGCCATCCGAGCGGGCAAGTCCTCGCTCCCGGCATCTTCCTTGCCGCCGCTGAAGAGTCCGGCTTTTGCATTCCCATCGGCTGGTCGACTCTGCGCCAGGTTTGCTCGTGGATCAAGACAGTTCAGTCGACGACCGGCGCCCCCATTTCCGTGTCCTACAACCTTTCACAACGCCAATTCCAATTGCCCGATCTGCTGGACCGCATGGCCTCGATTTGCCAAACCGCCAACGTCGATCCCTCACTGATTCAGATCGAAGTCACCGAAACCGTCGTTTCCACCTATTCGGAAACCGCCAGCCGGCTTGCCGCACTTAAGTCCCACGGCTTCTCCCTCGCCGTTGACGACTTCGGCACCGGCTATTCTTCGCTCTCTCTGTTGCACTCCTTTCCGCTGGATATTCTCAAAATCGATCGCAGCTTCATCGCGCGTATGGATTCGGGTGGAATTGAAATCGTGCGTGCGATTGTCGCCCTGGCCCGGGCGCTGGGCATGAAGGTCGTTGCCGAAGGCATCGAAACGCTGCAGCAGGCGCGCCAGGTCTCGGAACTCGGCTGCGATTACGGCCAAGGCTATTGGCTCGGCCGCCCGATGGATATCCACGCCGCCGCCTCGCTCCTCATTCACCGCACGGCGCAAGCGAACTCCTGGTCCCAGTTCGAAAAACAGGACTCACCGGTTCAGCAACTCGCGCAGGTGAACTAACTCCTTCGCATTTCCACGCGGATCGCCAAATCGGCAATGGTGTGCACTCCGGCGGGAAAACCGATGGGCTTTCCACCGAGAAACCGCAGACCGGCGGCACCCAACAGCACTCCCGCCACTCCACCTGCCATCATGCTGCCGGGCACATGAACGCCCATGGTTCTCAACACAGCGAGCGCAAACAGCGCGGCCACGAAGCCGCCGGCAAACCAGCCCATCTTGGTTGTCAACGAATGATCCAGTGACGGCAGCCGGACGCCGGACACCTTCTCCCAGGCCTTCCATAAATCGCGCCGCCTGTCCGGCTTGAACAAATCCTCCAGCCGCGCCGTTCCCGCGAGAGTGCCGGGTGCGAGTTCCAGCACCGTTTCGAGGCCCTCGCGCAAACGTGCTTCCGTGTGCTGAACGCTGTCTTCAACCACTGCTCCTTCACTATAGAATGGACCCCGACATGGACCGCCGCTCCTTCCTCCAAACCGCCCTCCCGACAACGCTCGCCGCGCCCATCCTCGCACAGCCGGCGCCGCGCCGCCCCAACATCGTCTTCCTTTTCGCCGACGACATGGGCTACGGCGACCTCCAATGCTATGGCCACCCCACCATCCGCACTCCTAACCTTGACCGCATGGCCGAAGAAGGCATCCGCTTCACATCGTTCTATGCCGCCGCACCCTTCTGCACTCCTTCTCGCGTCGGCCTCCTCACCGGCCGCTATCCCGTTCGCGCCGGTCTCCCCAACAACCTCGGCCCCGATTCCGTCAACGGCCTCCCGCTGAGCGAAATCACGCTCGCGCAGCATCTGAAAACCGCCGGCTACCGCACTATGGCGATCGGCAAATGGCACCTCGGCCACAATCCGCAAAGCTACCTCCCCACATCGCGCGGCTTCGACTCCTACTTCGGCCTGCTCTACTCCAACGACATGGAGCCGCCGTTCGTCAAAACCAACACGCCGCTCAAGCTCTACCGCGACGCCGAGCCCGTCGAGTTTCCCGTCAACCAATCCACGCTCACCGAGCGCTACACCGAAGAAGCCACCAAATTCATCCGCGCCAATCGCACAAACCCCTTCTTCCTCTACCTCCCCTACGCCATGCCGCATCTCCCCGTCAGCGCTTCTTCGCGGCTGGGCAAATCGCGCGCCGGTCTCTATGGCGACGTCATCGAAACCATCGACTGGTCGGCCGGCGAAATCCTCCGCACCCTGCGCGAAGCGGGCGTCGAATCGAACACCATGGTTGCCTTCATGAGCGACAACGGGCCCTGGCTCAATCTTCCCGAACGCATGCTCGCCAAGGAAAACCAGCCCTGGCACACGGGCTTCAAGAGCCTACTGCGTGGCTGGAAAGGGAACACCTACGAAGGCGGCCAGCGCGTGCCCGGCATCGTCCGCTGGCCCGGCATCATCCCCCCGCGCCAAACCAGCTCCGACATCGCCGCCACGCTCGACATGTTCCCCACCGTCTGCGCCGCCGCTTCACTGCCGCTCCCCAGCGATCGTACCTACGACGGCGCCAACCTGCTACCCACTCTGAAAGGCCAGGCCCCGTCCCCGCGCAATGAGTTTTTCTACTGCCGCGGCAACATGGCGGAAGCCTATCGCGAAGGCCCATGGAAGGTACGCTACGCCCGCTTCGAATCGCCCATCAAGCCCGCCGACCCCATCGTCACCGAGCTCTTCAACCTCGACGACGACCCCGCCGAACAATACAACCGCTATGACCGCAACCGCGCCCTCGCCGACAAAATGCTCGCTCGCCTCCGCGCCTTCGCTGCCGAACATAAGGCGCAGACTGCCTCATAGTGTCTGCATGGACGCGCGCTGCCCCCTCAGGCCGCGCCCCGTAGCTTCTTCACTTCAGCCGCCAGTTCTTCAATCGTCGCCGACTGCTTCTCCAGCATCTTCTGCAGCGCGCCAATCCGCGCGTCGCGCAACTCGTCGAGCTTTTCGTGCAGCCCCAACACTTCCATCTCCGCCTTCAGGTTCACCGCGTAGTCGTGCTGCGCATCGACGCGGTCTTTGGCCGACTGCCGGTTCTGGCTCATCATGATCACCGGCGCCTGCAGCGCGGCGAGGCATGACAGAACCAGGTTCAGCAGGATGAACGGGAACGGATCGAACGGGTGCGGCCGGCCGGAGTTAAGGATCATCCACACGGCCATGGACCCCAGAAACAGGCCGATGAACGTCCAACTGCCGCCGAACGCCGCAACCGCGTCGGCCACGCGCTGGCCAAACGTCATCTGCTGCGCGAAGACCTCGTTGACGTCGCGCGCCACGGG
>DASRHX010001006.1:0-3775 GCA_035650295.1 Bryobacteraceae bacterium
CTTACGGAGGTGAGAAGACGAGTTCTAGGTCATAAGCGGAGCTCACCTGTAGCCGCGCTAACAACTCACGGTAAAGCTGCCGATTATGCACCACCCCTTACCGCCTCGCCGACATGCCCTTTTCGTTCACCGCCACAAACACCGAGAACTTCTTGTGCGCGTCGCATCGTGAGTTTCCGGCAAGCGTGCGTGACTGCGGTTGAGCGCGCCTGATAGCTTGTGCTGAGGGCGGGAGGTCCTGGGCATGGCGTCAGAATCAACAAGCTATCGCGAGGATGTGGAGCAGGCACGGCGGCGGTTCGGGGAGTTTCGCCAGACGCATGCGGCGCGATCGCGGCTACCGAAAGAGTTGTGGGCGACGGCGGCGAAGCTGGCGCGGCGAGATGGGATCACCGCTACGGCGCGGGTGCTGGGTGTGGACCGACCGAGTCTTCAAAAGTGGACAGATCGATTGGAGCCTCGCGCTTCCACAAAGTCGCCGAAATCCCCGCGCCGGCATCCGCTGGGCGGGAGTGCCGCGCCCACCTTCGTGGAACTGCTGGCGGCCAGCCCGGGAACGGCAACCAGTTGTGTGGTGGAAGTCGAATCGGCCAGCGGCGGAAAGCTGCGGCTGGATCTAAAGACCATCGCCACCAGCCAACTGGCCGAGTTGATTCGCGCGTTTGCAGCGTCGTAGGTCATGCTGGCCATCACGCCGCAGATGCGGATTCTGGTGGCCGTGGAGGCGGTCGATTTTCGTAAGGGGATCGACTCGTTGGCCGAGTTGTGCCGCGCGAAACTCAATGCCGATCCGTTTTCGGGCAGTGTGTTTGTGTTTCGCAGCCGGCGCGCAACCTCGATCAAGATCCTGGTTTATGACGGACAGGGATTCTGGCTGGCGACGAAGCGCTTATCGAAAGGGCGCTTTCGCTGGTGGCCACAAAGTAAAGAAGCCAGCAAACCGCTTCGTGTGCATCAAGTGCAGGTACTGCTGGCGGCGGGCAATCCGGAGATCGACGCGGCGCCGGTGTGGCGCTCCGTGTAGGTCCAGGGGAGTGGATGAGTGGGTTCATTTTTTACTTGCGTTCCGATCCGTTTTCGGGCACACTGCTGTCATGGTGGTCTATCGGGGACGCGGCGTCACCGGCGAACAGATCGCTTTCATCCGCCAGTTGATCGCGGATCGGCCGGAGCTGAGCCGGTGGAAGTTGTCGCGTGAGCTGTGCGAAGCCTGGCGATGGAAGCAGGCCAACGGTGCGTTACGCGACATGGTGTGCCGCGGGTTGCTTTTGCTGCTTCACCGCACAGGCGAGATCGAGTTACCGCCCGTCAGGCGCGTGGTACGGAATCGCATCGCGGAACGGGCCCGGCCAGCTCGCGTAGGGATGGAGGAGTGTCCGCTGCGCGGATCACTGGGCGATCTTCAGCCCTTGGAGTTCGTGCAGGTGCGGCGTTCGCCGGAAGAAGCGCTATTTAACAGTCTGCTCGAACAGCATCACTATTTAGGCTACGAGCGGCCAGTGGGCGAGCACTTGAAGTATCTGGTGAAAGCCTGTGGGCAGGCGATTGCGTGCCTGGCTTGGTCGAGCGAGCCACGACATCTCAAGCTGCGGGACCGCTACTTAGGCTGGAGCGAGGAAGCGCGCCAGCGCAATGTGCACTTGCTGGCCTACAACACGCGCTTTCTGATTCTCCCGTGGGTCGAGGCGCCACACTTGGCGTCGCACATTCTGGGGCGCATGGCGAAGATCGTCCCGGCAGACTGGCAACGGCTCTACGCGCATCCGATTTACTGGTTGGAGACGTTCGTCGACACCTCGCGGTTCGCGGGCACGTGTTATCGCGCCGCCAACTGGCAGGAGATCGGCACGACTCAGGGACGCGGCCATCGCGCGCCGACGTTGGAGCCGACACGTCCCGTGAAGAAGATGTTGGGTTTGCCCTTGAACGCCAAGTTCCGGGAGATTCTCCAGCGATGAAGCGCCCGCGAGTGGACGTGAATCTGGAAGAGCTGGACCAGATCATCGATCGCGGCGCCCACGCGCCGTTAAGCGAATCCGAAGGCGAAAAGCTGAAGGGCGCACTGCACGCGCTGGCGGGAATGCTGGCGAAACCACGCAGCACGGAGAAGACTAGCGCGGTGCTAGAGCCGTCGGAAGCGCCGCCCCGGGAAAGCCCTCCTGCTCCACAGGGTCACGGGCGCAACGGCGCTCGATCCTACACGGGCGCGAAGAAGGTTGCGGTTCCGCATCCCAGCTTGCACGCCGGCGATCCTTGCCCGGGCTGCGGAAAAGGCAAAGTCTACCCGCAGAAAGAACCCAAGACGCTGGTGCGCATCATGGGACAAGCGCCGCTGGCAGCCACTGTGTATGAGCTGGATCGTCTGCGCTGCAATCTATGCGGCGAAGTGTTCACGGCCGAAGAGCCGGAAGGCATCGGCCCGGAAAAATACGACGAGACCACGGCGGCGATGATCGCACTGCTCAAGTACGGCAGCGGAATGCCGTTTTACCGTTTAGAAAAGCTGGAACATTTACTGGGGATTCCCCTGCCCGCCTCGACGCAGTGGGAGATCGTGGAAGAAGCGGCGGAGGTGATCAAAGCGGCGCGCGATGAACTCATCCGGCAGGCGGCGCAAGGCGAAGTGCTGCACAACGACGATACCAGCATGCGCGTGCTGCGTCTGGCGCGCGAGCCATCCGACGAGCGCACCGGCGTGTTCACCACCGGCATCGTGTCCACACAAGAAGGACGCAGGATCGCCTTGTACTTCACCGGCCGCCAGCACGCGGGCGAAAATCTGCGCGATGTGCTCCAACACCGCACAGCCGATCTCGCCCGGCCCCTGCAGATGTGTGATGCGCTGTCGCGCAATACGCCCAAGCTCACCGACGGCGCCGAGATCCTGCTGGCCCACTGTCTCGCGCACGGAAGACGGCAGTTTGTAGAGGTCGCCGCAAACTTCCCGGAACCATGCCGTTATGTTCTGGAGACGCTGGGCGACGTATATAAATATGATGCCGAGGCGCGCGAGCGCCGCCTTTCTCCCTCCGAGCGCCTCGTCTTTCATCAGCAACATAGCGGTCCGGTGATGGAGCAACTGCACGTGTGGCTCGAAGCGCAGTTCGCGCTCAAGGAAGTGGAGCCGAACTCGGGCCTGGGCAAAGCCGTCACCTATTTATTACGTCACTGGAACGGGCTGACCGCGTTTCTGCGGGAAGCCGGCGCACCGTTGGATAACAACCTCTGCGAACGCGCGCTGAAGCGTGCGGTGCTGCATCGCAAGAATGCTCTGTTCTATCGCACGCTGCACGGCGCCGAAGCCGGCGATCTATTCATGAGCCTGATCCACACCTGTGAGCTCACGGGCGCCAATCCGTTCGATTACCTCACAGAGCTTCAGCGGCACGCAAGCGAGCTGGCGACGAATCCGTCGGCGTGGATGCCCTGGAACTTCCTCGAACAAACTCTGCCCGGCCACAATCATTAGATTGCGGCCAGCCACCGCTACACTCCGGAAATGCCAACAAAACAGGCTTCTCCGCAGACGCAATCCGGCAAGGTTTTTGGCCACCCCTTTCGGGTCGCTTTATATGCTCGCGTTTCCACGCACGATCAACAGACACTGCCTTTGCAGATTCGCGCCATGTGCGAGTACGCGGCCAAGCGCGACTGGGCTATCGTCGCGCAAATCAAAGAAGTCGGCTCCGGCGTGTCGCAACGCCAGATGCGCGATGTCCTGATCGCTGCCGCACGACGGCGCGAAATCGATGTCGTATTGGTGTGGCGTTTGGAT
>DASRHX010001007.1:0-5394 GCA_035650295.1 Bryobacteraceae bacterium
CAGCCGAGCGTCGCCGTCGCGGCGGCAACTCCGGCTACATCCAGACCCATCAACTTCGTGATGCAGTAGCTCAACAGGCCGCCGATGATCAATCCCGCGGGCCACCACGCGTGAAGAATATTCAGTTTCGAAATCTTGTCACGTGGGTACATCGTCGCGATCAAAGGATTCACAACGCCCTCCACAAGCCCCTGCGCCAAGCCTAGCGCCAGCATCGCAGCCAAGAGGATAATCGTCGCGGACGAATCAAAAAGGGATGTCACCGGTCCTGCCGGCCGTGGCGAGAAGATGATCGCCAACACCGCGGCCACGTAGCCGGTCGCAGACAGCAACAGCAACCGCCGCATTCCGAGGAAGTCCACCAGCGAACCGCCGATGAGAATCGAAAGCGTAAAGCCCCAGAAGGCAGGGCTCAGAATGAGGCCTACCTGTTCCTTCGTCAGGTGGAAATCCAACGCCAGCGCGTCAATAATGTCGCCGCGGATCGAGAACACCATCGAGGTTGTAACGATCGCGACGCAACTCGCCGCAAATAGGCGGCCCTTGTGGGTTTCTTGCATATGGAGGTTCGACGATTCTATAACAACGGCACCCGCACCTCGCGTCCCAACGCTTCAGCCGACACGTAGCCTGCATAGAGCGCAAGCGTGGTATCGATGGCCAAATCGAGGTCACACTCCGGCACGCGGCAATCATGAATCGCCCCGATGATGTCCATCAACTCGCCTTCCCGGCCGTTGGCCCAGTTGTCATTGCCCGGACAGGGAATCCAGCCTTCGTTGCTGCTGATCTTCTCCACAAAGTAGATGTCCTTCGTCACTTCGCGGCTGGGCGAATAGACATCGGCAACGTGGACGGGTGAAATGTGGCAGCGTGTTCGGTGGTTGTTGGCAAACACTTCCACATAGTCGTGGATGCCGCCCAACACCAATTCGCTCGCCGTAATGTCCGCCACCGTCCCGTCGTCGAAGACGACATGAAGAAACGCATAGTCCTCCGTGTCCTGGTAGGTCGTGCGGAGAAACCCGCGATCCTCGAAGCCTGGCAGCTTAGTGATGGTGTGCGTGCGCGCGCTTACTGATGCAGGGCGAATGGGCCGGCCCAGGCGCGCCATTCCTTCTTTCCGCTTCAGGTACAGAACGGGCGTGAGCGCATGGCAACCTTTGGCGATGAGCGATCCGCCACCCTGAATCGACCAAATGCCATAGACGGGCGAATGCGATCCGTTGTGCGATTCTTCGGCTTGCATACGCAGGATCTGCGCTTTCGTTTTTGCGACGATTTCCGCTTCCTTCTGGACGGAGGGGGCATAGACACAGTTCTCCGCGTAGCCGAGCGTGACGCCCGACTTTGCGATCTCATCGCGCAACACCGCAAGCTCGGCATATACGGCGTCGAGCATCCGCTGCTTCGTATTCAGGTCGGGAGATCCGAAAAAGCCCGTGAACGGCTTTTCGATGATGATGTGGACGCCTGCTTGAGCTGCCATTCGCATGTACTGCGCGTGTGACGACGGAGGCGAGCAGATGTCGACGGCGTCCACATGTGGCAGCATCTCCTCCACTGAGGCATAGGCGGTAATGCCGAACTGGCGTGCGAACGCCTCCCTGCTTTCCGCGCGCGGCGAAGTCACTCCCACGACGGTTGCCTTGCCCGCGGGAAAGTTCTCCATATGGAACTTCGACGCAAATCCCGCGCCGATCATTCCGATCCGCAACGGGGCCCCATTTCGTTTCGCCCCGCCATTCGCATTTGGAATTGTCATTAGGGAATAGTATCCTCAACGCCTATGTGGCAAAAATTGATCCTGGGCAGCTTAGGCGCAATCGTCGCCGTCTTTGGCGGCGGCTTCGCCTATTTATCCCTAAAGCAGCCGGCAATGCGGCCGCCCTCTACTCGTAGAGTGGAAGCAACGTCAGATCGTCTTGCCCGCGGCAAGTATCTCTTCATGCACGTCGCCAATTGCGCCGATTGCCACTCCGATGTGCACTTTGACCGATTCGCAACGCCGATCAAGGAAGGCGGGCTCGCGGTTGGCCGTCCGTGGCCCACTGAACTCGGCTTGCCCGGGACCTTCTACTCTCCCAATCTCACCTCCGACCCGGAGACCGGCGTTGGCGCCTGGACCGACGGCGAATTGAGCCGCGCCATCCGCGAAGGCATCGGCCGCGATGGACGCGTGTTGTTCCCGCTGATGCCCTATGGCGAGTTCCGCAACATGAGCGATGAGGATACCGACTCCATCGTCGCCTTCATCCGTACTATTCCGGCCGTGAAGCGCAAGCAGCCCATCACTACAGTTAACTTCCCGGTCAATCTAATGATCAAAGCCGCACCGCAGCCAGTCACAGCCCCGGTGGCTTCACCGGATAAAAATGACAAAGTCGCGTATGGCAAATATCTCAGCATCATAGGCGGTTGCCGCACCTGCCACACGCCGGCCGAGCATGGTTCGCCGAAGCCAGGCACGGAATACTCTGGAGGCGAGAAGTTTGGCTTGGAAGGAAAGGGGCTCCTCGCCGTCAGTTTCAACATCACACCGGACAACAACACCGGCATAGGCACGTGGGATGAGAACCAGTTCCTCGAAAAGTTCCACCAGTACAAGGAGTACGCGGAGGGCAAAGCGCCTCCGGCCACGCCGGAGAACTTTACGGTGATGCCGTGGTTGTCGTTCAATGGAGTGGAGGACGACGACTTGCGAGCCATATTTGCCTTCCTGAAATCGCTCAAACCCGTCGAGCATGTGGTCGAAACCCGGCCTTTGGCGGCAAAGAAATGAAGATGCGTTGGTTGACGGTCATTGGCATGACGGCGGCGCTCGGCTTTGCGGCTGAGCGCCGGTCCGTTTTCCCGCCGGGAATCAAACCGGCAGGTCCCTATTCGCCCGGCGTCCTTCAGGGCGAGTATGTCTATGTCTCCGGCCAGGGCCCGCGCGACGCCAACGGCAAGTTCGGTGATACGCCCGAGGCCAATATGCGCCAGGCGCTGCGCAACATCCGATCAATCGTCGAGGCCGCCGGATTAACGATGGAGCACATCGTGTTCGCGCACGTCTACCTCCACTCCTCCGTTCCACAATCCGAGATGGAGAAGGTGTGGAAGGAAACCTTCCCCGCGAATCCGCCGAAGCGGCTACTCTTCTCCGCGCATCGTATGCCTCTGGATATTCCTGTCGAGATAAACGCCATTGCCGTGCGCGATCTGACCAAAAAGAAGCAGGCATCCAAGATGCTGCTGCCGGATCAGAACGACAAACCAGGTTGCCGCAAGGCGTCTGGCGGAATCCTCTGCACAGCGAGCCCTGCAACCGCAGGCGCCTCCGTCGAAGAGCAGACCAAGCTTACGTTCGAGCAATTGGGCGCCTTGCTGGAGAAAGCCGGATACACGCTGGCCGACACCGTCGCCACGAACGTGCAACTGGACAGCGTCGACGACTTCGCCAAGATGAACAGCGTCTACGGCACATTTTTCACCAAGGACTCCCCACCGACTCGCACCACCATCGCTCCTAAGGCGCCCGTCGCGTCTCGTGAAGCCACCACCGGCCAATACCCGCCGCTGGTGCGCATCTCGCTGCTCGCGGTGAAGTAATAGCGATGAACTGCTAGCATTCCTGAATGGAGAGAATTAAGGCCGGAGTTCTCCGTTTCCGGCAGTACGTTCTTCCCCACATGCGGGGAAGCTTCGGCAGACTTTCGAGCGGACAAAAACCGCACGCGCTCATGATCACCTGCGCCGACTCGCGCATTGTGCCCAATCTGATCACCGACACGCAACCGGGCGAGTTATTTATTGAAGGCAACCCCGGCAACATGGTGCCGATTCATGGCAAGTCCACCTTGGGAGGTATGTGCGCGTCCATCGAATACGCCGTTTCGGTGTTGCACGTCCCCAACATCATCGTCTGCGGCCACTCCGACTGCGGCGCCATGAAGGGACTTCTCGCGCCCAAAGCAATTGGCAAGTTGCCGGCGGTTAAGAACTGGTTGGAGCACGCTCCGTCCGCTAAAGAGGTCGCCGGCATTAAGGATCCTGTCGAGCGTCTGCGCCTGATCACCGAGCTCAACGTCTTGATGCAAGTGGAGAACCTGAAGACTCACCCCAGTGTCGCCGCGAAGCTGAAGCGAAAGAAGATTGGACTGTACGCCTGGGTATTCGATATCGAGTCGGGCCTCATTCGCGCCTGGAACGAGAAGTCGGGCAAGTTCAAGGTGTGGCCGCCTCTGCCCAAACAGAAGAAGAAGTAAGAGACAACTTCCTGCTACAGGGTGGGCTGCGGCCGTATCGCCGGCCGTCGCGGCAGCTTGGAGATAGAAAAAGCCCACTCCCCGGTTAGGGAGCGGGCTCTTCTTCGTTACAGACTGCCTCTCCGCCGTGTGGCGGGACGCCGCGCGGCTAGCGCCTAATAGTCCATGCCGCCGGGGCCGTGACCGGGCTCACCAGCCGGGGCTTTCTTCTCGGGGATCTCACAGATCATCGCTTCGGTGGTCAGCATGAGGGCGCTGATCGAAGAGGCGTTCTGCAAGGCCGAGCGGGTGACCTTGGTCGGGTCGATGACACCCGCGGCCACCAGGTCTTCGTAGTCGCCCGAGGCGGCGTTGAAGCCGAAGGTGGAAGCGGAGCTGGCGCGAACCTTCTCGAGGACGATGGCGCCTTCAAATCCGGCGTTGCCGGAGATCTGACGCATTGGCTCTTCGCAGGCGCGGCGAATGATGTCGACGCCGATCTGCTCGTCGCCAACGGCCTTGAGGGAAGCCAGGGTCGTAGCGGCACGCACGAGCGCGACACCACCACCGGGAACGATGCCTTCTTCCACCGCTGCGCGGGTGGCGTGAAGGGCGTCTTCCACGCGGGCCTTCTTTTCCTTCATTTCGGTCTCGGTCGCGGCGCCGACTTTGATCACCGCAACACCACCAGCGAGCTTCGCCAGGCGTTCCTGGAGCTTCTCGCGGTCGTAGTCCGAGGTGGTCTCCTCGATCTGGGCGCGGAGCTGCTTAATGCGGCCCTCGATGGACTTCTGGTCGCCGTTGCCGTCGACGATGGTCGTGTTGTCCTTGTCCACGGTGACGCGCTTGGCGCGGCCGAGGTCTTCGAGCTTCACGCCTTCGAGCTTAATGCCAGTCTCTTCCATGATCGACTTGCCGCCGGTGAGGATGGCAATGTCTTCCAGCATGGCCTTGCGGCGGTCGCCGAAACCAGGGGCCTTCACGGAGCAGACGTTGAGTGTGCCGCGGAGCTTGTTCACGACGAGAGTGGCGAGCGCTTCGCCTTCCACTTCCTCGGCGATGATGAGCAGCGGACGGCCGCCGCGGGCGATCTGCTCGAGCAACGGCAGCAGGTCCTTCATGTTGGAAATCTTCTTCTCGTGGATCAGGATGTAGGGGTCCTCGA
>DASRHX010001008.1:0-7400 GCA_035650295.1 Bryobacteraceae bacterium
CGTTCGAGGTTGCGGCGGCTGGCCTGCGTGGACATAGATGAGGTCTCCTTGATGTTGGAGACTTCGTTCAGCATGGATTCACGCATTGTAGCCACTTCGGTTTTCACCTGGTCCAATTGAAGGAACAGGTAGACGTTGGCCGCTAACAAGGCAATGACGATTCCGAACAAAATCGGAATCTTCAAGCCGGCACCTTCGGAATGGGGATACATGGGATCGCTCACGGCCAATCACCTCCACGGACTAAAGCTAATTTTTAGTGTAACCGATTCAAGAGGATGGACGGAGGCTGGGAGTTGCACGTTACAGGAAAGAGTGCCAGCGCCGCTGGGCGTGTAAAGCCGCCGCGGCCTACTCTCCGCTAACCTTGGCGCCCGGTTGGACAAACGAGAAGCTTTCCTGGCGAGGAAGACCCGGTTCGAAACAACGGCGGCAGCGGGCTTCGTACATGCCTGCCGCCCCGACCACGATCAAATTCTCATTCTCCACGAGGCGCTGCGTGTGCTTGGCCAGATTGCCGCAGCGCATGCAGATCGCCAAGGTCTTGGTGATCGACTCGGCGAGGCATAGGAGGGCCGGTATAGGCACGAAGGGCCGGCCCATATAGTCGGTATCGAGTCCGGCAATGAGCACTTGTTTACCAGAATCGGCCAACTGAGTGGCGATCTCGACCAGGTCCGGGCCAAGGAAATTCGCTTCATCGATGCCGATAACCTGCGTACGCCAGTCCATTTGCGTGAGAATCTCGCCGGGGTGGCTAATGGTGAGACTGGGTAGCCGCGAATCGGCGTGGCTCACGATGTGGTCGTCGGAAAACCGGGTATCAAGCGCGGGTTTGAAGACCTGCACGCGGCGGCGGGCGATCATGGCGCGGCGGAGGCGGCGAATCAACTCCTCGCTTTTGCCCGAAAACATGGGACCGCAGATCACTTCTATCCAGCCGATGTGGCCGACGACGACGTCCATCCTGGATATGATTGCACGGAGGGCGGCGGCTTGACACGGCGAATCTGGCCGTCAGCGGGAGGGAACAGGGAGTGAAGCCGGGCGTTGTAGGATAGTGTTCAGATAGAGAAGCGAGCATCCGGGCGTGTGCCTGGGGCTTGATTCGTTAGCGTACCCGCTCGGAGGAGTGGCCTTGGCTGCAGGTTCCATTGCCGAATTTGTGGAGCCGAGAGATTCTGGCGGGATTGTATTCTTCACAACGTGAGAAATGTTCCGTGAAAACACAGGCACCCACATCCAAGCCGGCGGCGTCCAAGGCCGGGAAAGCGGACGCAAGATCGTCTGACACAAAACCGGCCGTGCGGCAACTAGATATGCAGGGGCAAGTGGACCTGTTTGCACAGGCCATGAAGCTCTTCCACCAGCGTAATTTCCCGGCCGCCGCGCCGTTATTTGCGAAGTCGGCGGAGGGGCCCGCTCCAGATATCGCGCATACCGCGCGCACGCATTTGAAAATGTGCGAGCGGAGGCTGGAGCAGGATGCGGCCGCACCAAAAACGCCCGAGGATCATTACACAGTTGGCGTCGCCCTCATCAACCGGGGCGAATACGCACAGGCTTCCGAGCAGCTCGGCCTCGCCTTGCGAGGACACCCGGAAGCCGATCACTTCCATTACGCCTTCGCCCTGTCCGCCGGACTCCAAGGAAATCTTGGCCTCTGCGGGCAACATCTGCAACGCGCCATTGAGCTCCAGCCATCCAATCGAATCGCCGTGCGAAACGACCCGGACTGGGCGCCTCTGGTGCGTCAATCTCCCATTCGTGAAGTCCTCCAGCCCGAACGGGGAAACTCTGCCTAAACCCGCAGTCCGGAGCCATGAAGGAGTGAGTAGAACAAGCGATCCCCTCCACATCGTGGCCATTGGAGGTGGCACAGGTTTGTCCGCATTGTTGCGTGGCCTGAAGGAATACGCTCCGCATGCAGGCGGCGAATCGGGTCAGGCTCCCTCGCGCACTCCCGAGATCGACATCACGGCGGTGGTTACCGTCACCGACGACGGAGGAAGCTCTGGCCGTTTACGGCGAGAGCTGGACATCCTTCCGCCGGGAGACATTCGCAATTGCATGGTCGCCCTCTCGGAAGATGAGGGCTTGCTATCGCGGTTGTTCCAACAACGGTTCGACACCGGGCGGTCACTCAAAGGCCACAGCTTCGGCAACCTCTTCCTGTCGGCGATGACACAACTTACGGGAGACTTCGCGCAGGCAGTAGCCCTGAGTTCCGAGGTGCTGGCGACGCGTGGCCGGATCTTCCCTTCCACGGCGACAAATGTATCGCTCGAAGCCTGGCTCGAAGATGGAACGGGAGTGGCTGGAGAAACGAGGATCAGCCGCAGCCGGACCAGGATCCGGCGGATCGCTTTGAAGCCGCGGCGCGTGCTGCCGCTGCAGGAGACGCTCGATGCCATTCACCGGGCGGACTTGATTTGTTTTGGGCCGGGGTCGCTCTATACGAGCGTCATTCCCAACCTTTTGGTGCAAGGGATTCCCGAAGCGCTACAGGCCGCGCAGGCTCCCATCGTCTACTTCGTGAATCTGATGTGGCAGCCGGGCGAGACAATGAACTACAAAGCGAGCGATCACGTAAAGGCGATGGTGCATCATTCGCGTCCCGGCCTGATCGACTATGCCGTTCTGAACACGCGGCCGGTGACCGGGGCGATGCGCCGCCGTTACGCAGCCGAACGCGTATTCCCGGTGGAGAACGATCTTCCAAAGTTGCGCGAAATGGGCGTCGAGGTGATTGGACGAAATCTGTTGGATAGCGGAGAAAAGGTCCGTCACAATTCGGATGCGATCGCCGAAGTGGCGGTGCAACTGGCGGCACGGTCGAGAAAGCGCCGCAGCGGGCCGGCGCGGAAGGCCATCGCCCGTTAGGCTCGTGCGATTTCCGTCTCAGGCTCCACGCGGCGACAATAGGAACTGCATGGAAGAGACGATATCGATCGCCATACTGGCCGCCGGCCTGGGCACCCGGATGAGATCCAAGAAGGCCAAAGTGCTGCATCAAGCCGGAGGACGGACACTGGTGGAGCATGCCGTGGACACGGCGCTCGCGTTGGCGCCTCCTGAGCGCGTGGTAGTCGTAGTGGGACATCAGGCCGAGCAGGTTCAAGAGGCCGTAGCCAGGCATGGAGTGCGGTTCGCCGTGCAGAACGAGCAGAAAGGAACGGGCCATGCCGTCGGCTGCTGCCGGGAGTCGCTGCAGGACAACGGAGGGCTGGTGATCGTCACGTACGGGGATTGTCCATTACTGCGCGATGAGACGCTGGCGGCCCTCGTGGTCGCTTATCACGACGAGGGAGCGGCGTGCACGGTGATCACGACGGAGTTGGACGAGCCGACGGGTTACGGCCGAATTCTCAGGAATGCCTCGGGCGATGTAATCGGGATCGTTGAACAGAAGGCTGCGACGCCGGAACAACTGCAGGTGCGTGAGATCAACTCCGGCATTTACTGTTTCAATGCTGCTCTGTTGTGGCGCCACTTGGGCGATATCAAACCGAATGCAGCATCGGGCGAGTTGTATCTCACCGATATGGTGGAGATCTTAGTGGGCAAGGGCCATCGTGTGGCGGCGTTTCCGATCGACGACGCAAGCGAATTGCTGGGTATTAACACGCGGCTGGAACTGGCAGTGGCCGATCGCCTGCTCCGCGAGCGTACGGTGCGCGAACACATGCTGGCAGGAGTGACGATCGAGAAACCGGAGACGGTGACCATCGATCCGGGCGCCGTGATCGGACAGGACACCGTCGTCGAAGCCTTCGCGCAGATTCGCGGCAAGACCGTGATTGGAGAAGAGTGCCGCATTGGAACAGCGAGCATTCTGACGAATGCCACGATAGAAAATGGCGCCGTGGTGGAGGCTTTCAGCATGGTGGCCGATTCGCGAGTGGGAACCGGGGCGAAAGTCGGTCCATTCGGGCGCTTGCGGATGCAGGCGCATGTGCACACAAAGGCCGTCGTAGGAAATTTCGTGGAGCTCAAAAAGACCGAGCTTGGGGCGGGGAGTAAAGCACAGCATCTGGCGTATCTGGGTGATGCAGTGATTGGCGAGGATGTGAACATCGGCGCGGGAACGATCACGTGCAACTACGACGGTGTGAAGAAGCACGCGACGCACATCCGGCCCCGATCCTTTGTCGGAAGCAACTCGACGCTGGTGGCCCCGGTGGAGATCGGCGAGGGGAGTTATATCGCCGCGGGTTCGGTGATCACGAACTCCGTGCCCGAGGATACATTAGCCGTCGGCCGTGCGCGGCAGGTGGATAAGCAGGGCTGGCCAAGCAAGCGGCGTAGTGAGCAGCAAAGCTAGCCGCGAATCAATACGCGATGGGCCACATGGCTACCGTCGACCGTCGTGAAAGCCACTGTCACCTTGGCGCCCTTTTTCAGGGAGCCCTTAATCACGGTCTCAGGTGTTCGGACGAAAGTTCGCACCTCGTGCTTGCGCGAGGCCAGCTCGCGCGAAACCGAGATGGACTCGTCGTTGAATTCATCCACACGGCCGGAGAAAAAGCTGAACTCGATTCGCGTTGAAGCTTTCGGAGGGTCCTGCGGACGCGCCGCCACGATGCATGGAATTCCCAAGATCAGATGACGCCGGCTACAGAACACAACTCAAGCATACTCGTTCGGCAGAGAAAGGACGCCGAATGAGGAATTAATCCGAATTCATTCGATTGCGGCAATAAAACCGGACTTTCAGAGCACCATCATGGGGTGATACAAGTTGGGCAATTTTAATTCGCCGATGGCCAGAAGTGACCCGTCCGGATCGATTGCCTTCACAAACCGTGCACCGCGCTGAACGCGAAACGGAGAGACGCGAAAGTCGCGTCCCTGCCTGATTTGGCCGGCCGTAATTGCGTCCACAACCTCGTTGGGGAACGAGGGGAGCATCTTTGTTGCGGGGATCAGCACATCTCCAAGGGTCCCGTTGTGGCCACGAGCCGCCAATTGTTCAATTGTCTCGGCGTCGCCAATGGCGAAGTCGCCGGAGCGCGTGCGGCGCAAACTACGCAAGAAGGCCCCGCAACCAATCGACTTGCCGAGGTCGTGGGCGATGGAGCGCAGATACGTTCCGCCCGAGCAGTGAACTCGTAGGCGTGCCTCGGGACCTTCGCACGCCAGGAGCTCGAGCGAATATACCGTGACTTCGACGGGTTTCAGTTCGACCTCGATCTTCCGCCGGGCCAATTTGTAGGCAGGCGTACCGGCAATTTTCTTGGCCGAGACGGCTGGTGGAGTTTGTAAAAAAGTCCCCTGGAACGCCGGCAGATGCTGCCAGAGCGTGTCGGCGTCGGGGTGAAATTCGCGTTCCTCGCTGGTGGGTTCGCCTTCGGCGTCGTAGGTTGAAGTGGAATTGCCGAAGTGAACGACGGCCTCGTACACCTTGTCGGATTTGACGTAGAACTGAGAAAGGCGCGTCGCCCGTCCAATGACCAGTGGCAAGACACCGGTGGCCGCGGGGTCAAGCGTTCCGAGGTGTCCGATGCGCCGCGTGCCAGCGATGCCCCGCATCTTGTTTACAACGTCGTGGGACGTCCAACCCGTGGACTTATCCACGACAATCACTCCATCCATCAAATTCCAGAGTATCATCGGCGGCATGGTGCAACTGAGACTGTTCTTGGGGCTTGCGCTCGCGGTGGTTTGCGCTACGGCGCAGGGAGGCGGCGTCACCGCGCGCATGGAATTTGCGTGTTTATGGTGGTCGGAAGCGCAGATGAACGGACTGAATCCGAATGCGCCGCCGCCGAAGGCAACCGAGGTGCGAATCAAGCAATGGGAGTACACGGACCCGGTGGGCGTGCCGCATCCCGATGTTGTGGATGCGGTGCTGCTGTTATCCGGTACGGGCGCGAATGGATTGACCGGGTTAGAGGTCGAGTTCACGGCTCAATGGAAAATCGGACGCTATGGCAAGCCGCGCACGGCAGTGTGGGGAGCCGTGAAGCCAATGCGCATTGTGGCAGCCGCCGGCGAAGTTCGCTTGCCGGTGGATCTCAAAATGATGATGGACACCTTGGAGAAACAGGATCGCTGGCCCTTTGCGCTGCGGGTAAGTGCCGTGGTCAAGCGCCGGGGCGCGACGGTTCCTCTAGCACAGGTGCGGGGCGAGCTTCCTATCCGGCAGGGAGACTAGCCGGGCATACTCGGGATAAGATCAAGTACTGAGATGAGCGTTCCCGATCAAAACGTACCCTTCCTTGAGCCGTCATTCGAATTCCTGGTGGCCACTTTGCGCATGCAGGCGGAGATGAATCTCGGTTTATTGCCCATGCCCGGGCAGGACAAACTGACGCCGCCGAACCTTCCGTTGGCACGGCATTTCATCGACCTGATGGCAATGTTGACCGAGAAGACGAAAGGGAACCTGTCCACGGAAGAGTCTCGTGCGCTGGAGAACTCGATCACCGAACTGCGATTCCGGTTCGTTATGGCAACCGAAAAGGCGGCCAACGATCCGGGCGGAGCGGGCCCGGGAGGGAGCGCCGAATCCGCCGCCGCAGGAAACGAATAGCAGCTGAAATGGAGCCAGGCGAGAACCAGTTGCGCGTGCTGGTCCTGGGAAGCGGCACGAGCGTTGGAGTGCCGACGATCGGCTGCAATTGTGACGTGTGTACGTCAAGCGATCCGCGCGACAACCGCCTACGGCCCTCGATCGTGTTTCAATACGACGGCCATACGATTCTCGTCGATACGACGCCCGATTTCCGCCAGCAGGCATTGCGGTTTGAGATCCGCAAACTCGACGCAATTCTGTTCACGCACTCACACGCAGACCACATTCTGGGGCTCGACGATATCCGGCCATTCAACTTCCGGCAGAAGGATCCAATTCCCATTCACGCCGCCGACGACACGATGGATGCGATCCAGAACGTGTTCCGTTATGCATTTGGCGAGGACGAGGTCAAGACGCACATCCCAAAAATGAATCCGGTGAGATTGACGGGCCAGCCATTCGAGCTGTTTGGGCGGACGGTCACACCCATCCCATTGATGCACGGTAGGAATCCGATCTTTGGCTACCGCATTGGTCCGGTGGCGTATCTTACCGACCATAGCGAGATTCCAGAAGAGTCGTTCGCTTTATTGGAGGACTTGGATGTGCTGTTCCTCGACGCGCTCCGGCACAAGCCTCACCCCACGCATTCGACCGTGGACCGCTCCCTGAAGCATGTCGAGAGATTGCGGCCCAAGCGGGCATTGTTCACGCACATCGCGCACGATCTGTCGCATGCACGTACCGAAGCTCTACTGCCGAATCATGTCCGGCTGGCCTACGACGGCTTGGAATTCACCGTGGACCTCCCTGCCGCCTTATGAGCTTCCGCGTCTTCCATTCCCTGGATGAAGCACGCGGCGCGGCCGGCCCGGCGGCG
>DASRHX010001009.1:0-3536 GCA_035650295.1 Bryobacteraceae bacterium
TGCGACCCAGCGGGCGAAGCCCGTCCGGCAGGCCGAGGGCCCGCCCCTGCAGCTTGATCACGCGGCCCGCCCGCCCCTCTTCGACCGCGATGCGAAAGAGGCCGCCCGCGGTGTAGGTCGTCACATACAGGGCGCCGTCGCCGCCGAAGGCGATCCCGTCCAGCCCGGCGCTGTTCGGCTGCGGCGGCGCGAACTGCGGGTTCGTGGCGAAGACCTCGAACCTAGCGGCCCCCGCGGGAAGCCGCAGAACAGTGGGGTGGGCGCTGTCAGTCACATAGACCGCACCGCTCGCGTCGACGGCGATGTCATTGCAGAACGAGTTTGGCTCTAGCAGGGACACGCTACGCTTGGCGACGCCGGTTCGCAGATCGAAGGCCTTCAGGGCGGCGCCCCGATCGCGCCCCCCCGAGGGGCCGCCCAAGGCGCTCAGATCGTTGGAGCAGGCCCAGAGAGTCCCGGAGGCCTCGTCGGCGAAAACGCCGGTGATCGATCGCGAGCCGGCTGCGCCCGGCGCGACGAATAGCACGGCCGCCCCGGTCCGTGGATCGGCGCGGATGACGCCGCCCTCACCGAGCCGACCGACGAACAGGGTCCCATCGCGCGTCGAGGTGATGCTCTCTGGAAACGCCCGCTCTCCCGGAAGTGCGATAGACGACGGCCCGGCCGCTGCTGTCATCCAAAGGGCAGATGAGAACAGCGCGCCGGCTAGCGCCGCTTGTGTGTGGCGCGACAGAGATCGGGTATAGCAACTCGCCATCGAAGATCCCTAGCCTCGCCGTGACTTGAAGGCCTTCCGCAACTCCTCGGTGAAAAGCTTTGGCTGCTCGAACGCGGCGAAGTGACCGCCTCTGTCGACCTCATTCCAGTAGAACAGGTTGGGCCACATCGCTTCAGCCCACGCCTTCGGCGGGGTGAATATCTCGTGCGGAAAGACCGACGCCGCCATTGGCAGTTCGATCCGTCCGCCAGAAAGACCTGCCATGCCGGCGCGGGTGTTCTCCCAGTAGAGGCGGGCCGACGACGCGGCGGTATCGGTGAACCAGTAGAGACTGATATCGTCGAGCATCGCGTCGACGGAGAGCGCATCTTCGGGATTGCCGTGGTTATCGGTCCACGCCTGGAACTTCTCGTAGATCCACAGCGCCTGGCCGGCGGCCGAGTCTGTGAGCGGATAGCCAATGGTCTGCGGACGCGTCCCCTGCTCGCGGAAATAGCCACTCTGGTCATTGGTGAACAACGCCGCGCGGTCGATGGCTTTGCGCTCGGCCGGCGTGGGGTTCTCCGGGAGCTTTTCGGGGAAAACGAACTGCCAGTTCACATGGGCCGCGATCAGACCTTGGGGCCGCTGATGCGCCAGGGCGTGCGTTACCCCCGCCCCCCAATCGCCTCCCTGCGCCACCCAGCGCTCGTAGCCAAGGCGTGGCATCAGCGTCGCCCAGGCGCGGGCGATCCTGTTCACGTCCCAGCCCGTCTCAACCGGCTTGTCGGAGAAGGCAAAGCCTGGGAGCGACGGCACGACGACGTGGAACGCGTCCTCCGCCGTTCCCCCGTAGCGGGCGGGATCGCTGAGCGGGCCGATGACCTCCATGAACTCCACAATCGACCCCGGCCATCCGTGCGTCAGAATGATCGGCAGCGCGTTCCGCTGAGGAGAGCGCACGTGAATGAAATGAATGCCAACCCCATCGATCTGGGTCCGGTATTGCGGGAAGGCGTTGATGCGAGCCTCAAAGCGACGCCAGTCATACTTATCGCGCCAGTACGCAACGAGCGCCTGGGCCTTCTGGAGGGGGACGCCCTGCGACCAGTCGCTGACAGTTTCGCGCTCCGGCCACCGCGTGGACGCCAGTCGGCGCTTGAGATCGTCCAGCGCTGCCTGCGGTACACGGACCTTGAAGGGTGTTAGATCCTTCGTCGCCGCCGGAACCGCGATCTGCGCAGCCGCCTCGGCGTTCCCGCGAGCACTTAGCACCCCGAGATCCGCCGACAACATACCGGCCCCACCGATTGCGACGGCCGCACCGATGAACTTACGCCGCGAGGTGAGGGGTACCGCTACTTCCGCTTTCTGTTCGAAATCGTTCTTCATGAGTTGCTCCGGAACGTAGACCGTCCATTGACTCCGCGGCGGCGCCGCGCAGCCGGGATCGCCTCGAGTATCTGGATAAGTCGTCGGCGGGCGCGCACCCTTAACGAAGCTTGAACACCAGCAGGTGCGAACTCATTTCGTTCTTCTCCGCACAATCCAAGTTCCCACGGTCAGCGTCACCATGAATCCCGCTGCCGTCACAGAAGGCAATCGCCGGTCCAGCGTAAGGTGCTGAATTTAAAGACATCGGATCGCGCCCCTCCTGGCAAGATCTGGTCAGTGGCGGAATGTTGGACAACCCAAGGAAGGCGGGCGACAGGATGCCTTCGAATCGTTCCTGCCGCACTGTTGTCTAGGCGTTCGTCATTGGCGAAACGTTGCCGGCCAAGCATTTGCCAATGCACGTGAAAAGTCGGTCGCATTCAATTGGACCGGTAGTTGCGTCACGTGCGATCGTGGCGTTGCTGAAGATTCAGCGCATGATGGACCGGACCGCCGTGTTCACGGTCAGCGGTCGACTCGACGGTGAGAACGTCAGGGAGCTTTGCCAATTGATCGACGCAGAGCCGCCCGGTACCCCTGTGGTGGTGGACCTCACGGATTTGGTCCTCGCCGATCGTGACGCCATTCGTTATCTGCGCGACTGCGAAACCGGTGATCGAGTTGTCCTTCGCAACTGTCCAGAGTACGTCCGCGTCTGGATGTCGGCAGACGAGAGCCCTTGAGCCATAGACTCCCGACTATGCCCGGCGTCAGACTCCGTCGGTGCTGAATGCTCGCGATGCGGCAAGAGTGTCGAGCGCTTCGTGCAGCAGCTTGATCTTTCCGTGCTCCGCGACGACGAGACCCGCGTAGGTCTGCTTGTAAGATTTGCCCGTCGCCGCGACGTGCCCGTGGGCATCGTACTCACCGAACACCCGGTCGGGCGTTTCGATCCAAATGCGGACGTTCTCGAACTGGAAGTCCGGCACTTTTGCCAGAAGGCCGGTCAGGAAGCGCTGAATCGCCACCGGCCCTTGGGCGCGGGCATTGACGGTGGGCAACTCGATGACGCCGTCGTCGGCAAAAAGGGCCGCGGCGGCCTCGGTGTTCTGGATCGATGAGAGATACGTTTGAAGCAGCTCTTTCGCGTTCATGATCGTCTTCCTTCCGGTCATACTTGCGCTACGCCCCCATCCACAAAGAGTTCGGCGCCGTTTATGAAGCTCGCATCCTCAGACGCGAGAAAAGCGACGGCCTTCGCCACCTCCGCGGCGTCGCCAAGACGGCCCATCGGGACTGCGCTGGCGAGTTGCTGAAAGAGCGCACCCTTGTGATCCGCCGGCACAAGGGCAGCGAGACCAGGTGTCGCAATTGGACCCGGGCTAACGACATTGACGCGAATGCGCCGCGAGGCAAGTTCGAGAACCCAGCATCGGGCGAGACTGCGAACGGCAGCTTTGGCCGC
>DASRHX010001010.1:0-3395 GCA_035650295.1 Bryobacteraceae bacterium
ATGACCGTCCTGGAGCGCACTCACGAAATTTGCGTGCTCCTCGCCATCGGCTGGAAACGCAGCCGTATCGTCCGCATGATTTTGTGGGAATCGGCATTGCTCGGATTTCTCGGCGGCTTGGGCGGAGCGCTGATCGGCGTGATCGGTGTAAAGCTCCTCGTCGCCACGCCAGCCATGCGCGGACTGCTCGAGCCCGAATTGAACCCGCAGCTTCTCGTCATGGCCGTGGCGATCGCGGTTGTCGTCGGTGTTTTCAGCGGCATCTACCCCGCCTGGCGCAGTTCGCGTTTCACGCCGAGCCACGCCTTGCACTATTGACATCCCTCACCTCCACTCTGAGTTTAAACTCGCATGAAACTATTCCGCCTAATACCCATCCCCGTGGCTGCCATCATTGGCTTCTCGATCCTGGTCTCCTCCCGCGCCGCCGAACAACCATCGTTGATTACAGCGAGCGACCTTGCTTCCCGGCTCAGCGCGCTTCGCCAGAACGGCGTGTCCTATGTCCGCGTGCGCATGGAGATCAGGCGGGCGGCAACGGAGACGCTCCAGCTTCAAATCAAGGAACGCCGGACGACGAATTCTTCCGAGGTCGTGTATCAGGTGCTTTATCCGAAGGAACGGAAGGGAGAATCCGTGCTCCTTCGGAAAGTTGGAAACAGGCGCGCAGACGGTTCCGTTTTCGTGCCGCCGGATACCTTGCGCCCGATCGACGACCTGAAAGAGTCGCTGCTCGGCAGCGACCTGTCCTATGAGGACGTCATCGACAATTTCTTTGCGTGGGACCAGCAGGCGCTCGTCGGGACCGAGAAGGTGGACGGCGTGAATTGCATGATCCTCGAATCGAAACCGGGCAAAGGCGAACACTCGATCTACGGCAGCGTGCGGAGCTGGATCGACGCGCGGCGACTCGTCCCTCTTCGTGTCGAGAAATACACCAACTCCGGGCAACTGCTCCGCCGGATCGACACCATAGACGTGGTCGACGACGCCGGCCACCAAATCCCGGCCACTCTCGTAGTAAGCGGAGCGCGAGGGGATTCATCGACCCGGCTCGCTGGGTCTCGCATCAGGCACGATGTGACCTACGCAGACCGCGATTTCACCGTTGAGGGCCTTAAAGAAATCGCCCCGCCGGACAAACACTGAGGAATGTCCAGTCTTGATTGAATTATGGACCGTAAGGTCCCGCGGCGCAGTGAATGGATTTGCAAGCTCGTTTGGATAAAGTTCGGGCGGTCTCGCGATTTGGTCCGGTGTTTCTCGCGCCATTGCAAAGCATTATGCCGCGATTGTTAAGTTTCTCGCCTATGTTCCAGAGGGTTTAGCGCCGCTTTGAAACAAGAGTTGCAGTGCGTTGTTCACAGCGCTGGGGTTTCCTTCCTCGGTGTCTGGTTTTTGCCCGTCACTAAACAACGGCGTGACTATTCCGTCGCTCGCACGTAGGGTTCGCCCGCCCGTGACTTTCGACATGCCAGCGATCATCGTTATCGTGGTCATCCTTGCAATAATCGCGGGCATCCTTTGGCGCAAGCCCGGCAATTCGGAGCAGTTCACTTCCGATACACAAATCGCTAAAACGCTCCTTCATGTATCGACTCAATCGCAAGTGAGTGAATTCAGCTTCGTTCATTCCCGATTCACTTGTGGCGTGCGTTGCCATTTTGTCATGGCTCTATTGTTGCCCCTCGGCCGTTGCACCCGAACTCAAAGCGCTGTTTTGGTACGTTTCAGTTGGAGGGGCAATCTTGTCCTATTTCTGGTACCGTCTAGTCACATCGTATCGCGATCTGAATACTGCGAAATTTCGGGTGATTCATCTCATAGAAGAGCATTTGCCACTTTCTCCGTACCGAGCCGGCAACTTGGCGCTACCGGATATTGCGTGAAGCCAGCGGACATCGAGGAATACAGCGATTCGCAAAAGAGATTTATGATGGCTGCCTTCGGTCGGGGCCGTTGTGCACCTGGCCCAGTTGAATTCTAGTAACGCACCGCTGCCTTAGGACCACTGCAAAGGCTATGCGGTTCGCCGGCAGTCACGACGCGTTGACCTGGCGCGAGGAACACGGCGCCGGTCTTGTTTACCTTTTCGGGCCGCCGCAGAATTGACGGCTATGGAGTTGTAGTTAAATTGCCCGCCCGCGCCTGTCGCTCGACGCGTTCCAGCTAAATTGCAATTTCAAGCGCCTGGTTACGATCAACGGTTTTCGTCGACTTCTTGAGTTGTCGCCCGTCGCGGGACGAGGGTTCGATTCCCTTCACCCGCTCCAGTGATGAACTCGTTTGAAGAAGTCTTCCCGGCGAATAGTCAAATACACAGGTGTAGAGGTGATATGTTCACACGCTTGAGGCTTCAGTACTTCGGATGGTATTATTGTCTCATCCTGCTGGCGCACGCCCGTGGTGCAGAGGTTGCGACGAATTCCGTCGGGACTGAAGAGGTTCGAGAGGCTGCGGTGCGGGCAGTCGGGCTGGTGGATCGGGCATCGTCGGCTTTCCTCACGAAGAGCGACTGTTTTGCCTGTCACTCACAGACGTTGTCGGTTCTGGTCCTCAGAAAGGCCATGCAGGTCGGCATCCAGGTCAACCGGGACAATCTCAGGAAGCAGCGTGACCGCGCATTTGAAGCGCTGAATGCCAGCCGCATTGATACCTTCGGCTATGCCTTGTGGGCGTTGGACGCCGGAGAACAAATACCTGACACGAACACGGCCGCGCTGGTGGAACTGATATTGAAAGACGGAGATCCCCGAAGCGTGTGGCAACCCACCGTGGAACGGCCGCCCGCCGAGGCTTCCAGATTCACTTCGAGTTTTCTCGCCCTCCGGGGCGCGCGTCGGTACGGGACTGAACTGCAATCGGAACGGATCAGGCAACGCCGCGAGGCGGTCAGGAAATGGCTCGATACCGATCCGCCCGCATTGGAAACCGAGGATCAAGTCTTCCGCCTGCGTCTGGCTCATGAACTCCAACTGCCCGGAGCAACACTTAAGGTGCAAGCGAATAAGCTTCTAGCCGCCCAGACTACGGGGGGCGGTTGGGCGCAGGGCCCGGGGTTGCTGCCGGATGCTTACGCCACGGGGACGGCACTCACCGCGCTGCATGAGGCTGGCGGTCTGTCGGTCAGCAATCAGGCCTGGCGGGAGGCGATTCGTTTTCTGGTGCAAACACAGAGGCCGGACGGCTCCTGGCATGTTGTCACCCGCGTGGAACCGATTCAGGAATACTTCGAGAGCGGCTTCCCGCATGGCACGAACCAGTTCATCTCCGCCTTCGCCACAGGTTGGGCGACTCTGGCCCTTCTGACGAACTTCGAGGAGCAGAAGTAGAGTAGAATAGCGGGTTGGCCCACTTTGATGGACGACGAGTGCATTGCACCCGGCCACCAGCAC
>DASRHX010001011.1:0-2016 GCA_035650295.1 Bryobacteraceae bacterium
TGGCTTGAAGTTGCCGGGACGATAACCCTGAGCAATCATCAGCGGCGTCGAGCCAAACCTGTTCTCTTTGTTCCAGACTTCGGCCTTGGCTCCGTTGTCCGCGAGGAATTGCACCACCTTAGGAAGGTTCTTTAATGCGGCGCCATGCATCGCGGTTTCGCCGTTGGCATCGACCCCGTTCACGTCCGCGCCGAGGCGCAGAAGCACTTTCGCCGCTTCGAGCACTTCCGGCTCCTCGCCGGCAGCTTCGGTGGCCTGGTCGGAGCCAACGTGGATGCCACAAGCGACAATCAGAGGCGTGCAGCTCTCAACGTTTGGGATCGAAGGGTCTGCGCCCAGCTCCAGCAATAACTTCATGTAGGCAACGTCTGAAGTGGCCGCCGCCATCAGGAATGGCGTCGCACCCTTGGTAGAGAACTTGCCGAGCCCGCCCGATCCACTTGCCAGTCGCAGATTCACGTCCGCGCCACGTTCCACCAACTCCCGGATGAATTGCAGGCTGCTCATCTTCCCCAGTTCCGGTGGAGGCGGCATTCCACGGTCCTCGCCCCGCGGCGGCTTGCGCACCCACGTCATTACGTGCAGCGGCGTGAAGCCCGAGCGCTGGTCGTTCGGAGTAGCGCCCGCGTCGAGCAACGTCAGCGCGAGCTCGTAATAGCCGTTCTCAATGGCCAGGACAAGCGCACTTGTTCCTTGGCTCGGAAACTTGCCACCGGGCTTGCGCGGTTCCATCCCCTCGTTCACATCAGTGCCCGCTTTCAGCAAGGCGCGAACAACATCTATCCGCCCGTTGCGAGCGGCGAAGAAGAATGGAGTGAAGCCGGAATCCGGCAGCTTGGCGTGAATGTCTGCGCCGGCCTTGATGAGCATCTCGACGACTTCCGTATGCCCGTCCGCGGCGGCCCACATGAGGGCGGTTTGGCCGCGACGTTCCTTCGCGTTCACGTCTGCGCCGCGCTTGAGCAGCGCCGCCACCGGGCCGGGCTTGCCGGTGCGCGCCGCCGTCATCAACACAGTTTCGCCTCCGCGCAACGCGGTGTTGGGGGTCGCTCCACGCTCAAGCAGGAGTTCAACGATGGACGTGCTCCCGTTCTGACACGCGAGAGACAGCGGTGTAACTCCATACCGAGTTGCCGCGGATACGTCCGCCTTTGCCTCCACGAGCAGTCGCGCCGTCTCGGGATCATCGTGGTAAGCCGCCCAATGCAGCGCCGTCATGCCATCGGCCTGCGGCGCATTCACGTCGGCGCGTTGCTCGAGCAGCGTGCGGATGACGGTGCGATCGGGTTTTTCGGCGGCATCTGCCAACTGCGATTCAGCACGCGCCACCTGACACAGCAGCAATCCCGAGCTGATCGCGAGAAGTCGTTTCATCAAAGTGACAGCGGCTCAAATAACCCATCCACCTTCCCGGTGCTGTCTGCGAACGTGTCGAGTGTGACCCCGACTTTGTCGAGCAGGGTCAGGTGGAGATTCGCGAGCGGAGTGGGCTGGGCAAGATCGATGTGGCGGTTGCCTTTCATGCCCATCGCCGTGCCGCCAGCCACGATGATAGGCAGGTTCGTGTGATCGTGGATGTTAGGATTGCCGATGCCACTGCCATAGAGGAACAGCGAGTGGTCCAGCAAGGTGCCGTCGCCTTCTGGCGTGGCTCTCAGCTTTTTCAGGAACTCGACGAAGAGCGAGACGTGGAACGCGTTGATCTTCGACATGCGCTCGATCTTGGCCGGGTCGTTGCCGTGATGCGACAACGGATGGTGCGGATCGGGCACGCCGATCTCCGGGTAAGTGCGGTTGCTCGTCTCGCGCGCGAGTTGGAAGGTGATGATGCGCGTGACGTCGCTCTGGAACGCGAGCAGCTGCAAATCAAACATCAGCCGCGCGTGGTCGGCGTAAGCGGCTGGCACCCCCACGGGGCGGTCAAGGTCGCGCATCGGATGGTCCGCCGCGTCCTTCTCCGCTTTCTGGATGCGCCGCTCAACGTCGCGCACGGCTTCGAGATACTGGCTAACACGC
>DASRHX010001012.1:0-6510 GCA_035650295.1 Bryobacteraceae bacterium
CCGGTAATCTATTTACAAGAGAGTTCTTTGTATAGTAAAGTTAATTCCAGCATGCTATTGCTGACGGCGCACACAGGGTGGCTTCTCTTGTTGGCCCAGGTTCTCCACCCCAGTCCGCAAGCCATCCCCTCCACTACCCACGCCCAGCCAACCCCGCAACGGGCCAAGTCCGTCGACCGAGCCCGCGCTCTCGTCCGCGCCACCCTCGCCCAGCAAAACATCCCCGGACTCTCCGTCGCCGTCGGTATCGGCCGCGACCTGGTCTGGTCCGAGGGCTTCGGCTGGTCCGACCTCGAATCCCACACACCTGTCACCCCCAACACCCGCTTCCGCATCGGAACAGCCTCCACCCTCCTCACCGCTGCCGCCGCGGGCCCCCTCCTCGACAAGGGCCGCCTCAAACTCGACGACGACATCCACACGTATGTCCCCCAACTCCCCCACCAGCCCTCGCTCCTCACGCTCCGCCAGTTGTTGGCGAACACGAACCCCACCGGCCCCGGTGCCGGCAGCGAGGAACCACTCTTCCGCCAGCGTTGCGAACATCCCGCGGAGGCCCTCCCCCACCTCGGCAACGGCACGCCCTACCGCACCTCCCACCACGGCTGGATCCTCGTTAGCGCCGCCATCGAATCGGCCTCCGGCCAGCCCTTCCTCCCTTTCCTGCGCGAGAGCCTTTTCCAGAGCATCAAGATGAGCAACACAGGCGCCGAAACCCCCGCCACCGAAAATCCTGAGCACATCGGCGAAGAGTCCGAAGATCCTCCATTCCTCACCTTCTTCCGCGTAAAGGTCCTCGAACCTCTCGGCCTTGCCGCCGCCAGAAAACCCCCGGCCTCCACCGACCCCGCGACCCTCTACCTCCCCGGCCCCCGCCCCATGCGCCCCCGCAATCTCTCTTGCTACGCCGGCGCGCTCGCCTTCTACTCCACTCCCTCCGACCTCGTCCGCTTCATCCTCGCCCGCAACCCCGCCGCGCCCTCTCCACCAACCTACAACGGCGAGTTCTTCGGCCAGCGCGTCGCCTCCCTCGCCACCATCCGCGAATCCGGCATCGCCGTCGCCGTCCTCTCCAACGCCTCCTCCGCCGGCGTCCCCGCACTCGCCCACAAGATCGCCGAGGCTTTCCGATGAAATTCAAACCGCCTTCACATTCTTATTGACGCTGGCTCTCCTCCCCGCGCAGACCTTCGGACAAGCGCCAATCAGTTAGGACAAGCAACGTGCCCTGCTCAACATCGTGGCCAGAGGCGGTAAACTAGTCTAGACTGGTTGAACGTGTATGGAAACTGTTGGCGCTTTTGAAGCCAAAACACATCTGTCGACGCTCTTGGACCGCGTAGCAAAGGGCGAGAGCATCACCATCACCCGACACGGCGTCCCGGCTGCGGTGCTCATGCCCGTCTCAGGTGCGGCGGCCAAACTCACGCATAAGGAAATCGTAGAGGGTATGCGGGCATTGCGCCGGCGCGTGAAGCCGGGCAAAATGACCACTCGCCAAATGATCGAGGAAGGCAGGCGTTTCTGACTTCGATCGTCGTCGACGCCTCCACGGCGCTCGCGTGGTGCTTCCCGGACGAAAGCAGCGACTACGCCGATGCCGTGCTCGTCGCGCTCGAAGGCATGACCATCCTCGTGCCTTCCATCTGGCCAGCCGAAATCGCTAACGCTGTCCTGGTAGGTGAACGCGCCAAGCGCCTGCGGCAACCTGACATTCAGCGCTTTACTGCCTTGCTGGAAGCACTGTCACCGTCTCTCGATACCCAAGCCGCCGCCGAACACATCCACAACGTTCTGCCCCTCGCCCGCGAATGCGGTTTGTCCGCCTACGACGCCGCCTATCTCGAACTGGCGATCCGATACAACGCGCCCCTTGCTACGCTCGACGGCAAGCTCCAGAAGGCCGCACGGTCTGCCGGTGTCACCGTCTTCCGCGCGGACAAATAGCCGAAACCAAGCCTGACAGTTCTTACCGTTTGCCAATTGTGCGCTGAAAACTCGCCCATGCGATCGGATCCTTGAGCCGATTCGGGCAGTTGGTACGGCTGCATGTGACAGCAGGGACCATTCCGCCGCAAACCCTATCGACGGAGAGTTCGGCGTCGTCATTCGACAATCCAAACTCTGTGCCCAACTCAGCAATCAACGTTTCGTGTTGACGTCCTCCATGATTTGAAGCGAGGATGTGATCAACTAACTCTTCAACCGTGCGACCACCCGGCAATTGTACAGACAGATCGTCTGTGCAACCGTCTGGTGCCGACGCCACGTGCTTTCGTTGCTAGAATCGCCGAAGCCAGTTGTCAACTCCCATTGGCTATCACTTGACCTGAGACTCAACGTACGCCACAGTGGTCGATGGCTCGGGAATCGGCTCGCCGTCTTCGAGCATGCCTTCGAGGTGAAGTTCAATCGCCTCGCGGACGTTGCGCTCAACCTCCTCCACCGTCTTTCCGGTGGTGGCACATCCCGGAAGGTCTGGGACGTAAGCCGATAAATTGTCGCGCCCCCTCTCGATCACGACGGCGTATTTCTTCACGGTTTCTCCCTTAATCCTGCCTGAGTCAGAATACTCTTGAGCGTGCCGGGATGAAGCTTGTCACTCAGATGGCCAGGAATAGTGACCCGCCCTGGCTTGGTCGGGTGCTTTTACTGGCGATGGCTTCCCTTCGTCTTCACATGCCTCCAACCGTCACTCTCAACAGTCTTGATGACATCCCGGACTTTCATCCTCGCTGAAACACTATTGTACTGGGCAGTTGCGGCCCCCACCACGCTAAAATAATTCGAGGTACCCCCCCATGCACGACTCCCGCAGACAATTTCTCGGCACCGTCGCCACCGGCCTCGCCACCTCCCTCGCCCCAGAGCGCGTCCTCGGCGCCAACGAGCGCATCCGCCTCGGCATTATCGGCCCCGGCGCCCGCGGCAGCGAGATCGCCCGCGAAGCCCTCCAGTGCCCGAACACCGAATTCGTCGCGGTCGCAGACATCTACACCCGCCGCCTCGAAGAGTCCAAACAGTGGGCTCCCAACGCCAAAACCTACCTCAACTACAAGGACCTCCTCGACAACAAAGACGTCGACGCCGTCCTCATCGCCACCCCCCAGCATCTCCACTGCGAACACTTCACCGCCGCCCTCGAAGCCGGCAAGCATGTCTACCAGGAAAAGACTATGGCGTTCACGGTCGACCATGCTAAACGCATGCGCGCGGCCTACCAGAAGGCGCCCAAACAGGTCGTCCAAATCGGCCATCAGAGCTGCTCCTTCGGAATGGTTAAGGACGCCGAATCCTTCGTCCAATCCGGCAAGCTCGGCAAGGTCACCGCCATCCACGCCCACATGTACCGCAACACGCCGCACGGCAAGGCGCAGTGGTCCCGCCCGACTTACCCCGACATGACGCCCGAAAACGTCCTCTGGAAAAGCTTCCTCGGCGAAGCTCCGCAGGTTCCCTTCGATGCCAACCGCTACATCAATTGGCGCTTCTTCTGGGACTACTCCGGCGGCAACGTCTACGAAAACATGTGCCACCAGGCCGCCTTCTGGTATCGCGCCATGAACCTCAGCATCCCGAAGGCCGTCACCATGGTCGGCGGCGTCTACCTCTGGAAGGACGGCCGCGAAGTTCCCGACACCATGAACGTCTCCATGGAACTCCCTGAAGAGATCCTCTTCACCTGGGACTCCGGCTTCGGTAACAACCACTTCGGCTCCGATGAGGCCATCCTCGGCACCGACGGCACCGTCCTCAAGGGTGGCCAGCGGATCGAGTTCGTCCCGCAGAAGGTCAACGCTCCCGACGGCAAGCCCGCGCACGGCGCCACCCCCAACGTCCCCCGCGCCCACATGCAGAACTTCCTCGACTCTGTCCGCGGCGAGGCCAAGCCGAACTGTCCGTTCGAAATCGGTTTCCGCGTCTCCATCCTCTGCCGCATGGCTGTGGAGAGCTACCGCCAGGGCCGCACCATGCGCTGGGACGCCGTCAAAGAAGAGATCCTCTAAGCACGCCCGTGGATCTCCGTGCCGTGGCCCGCGCCGCCACCACCATCGAAAACCGCGGACCCGAAGCCCGCGCCCTCCTCCAGTCGCTCTACCCCCAAACCGGCCGCGCCGTCGTCGTCGGACTCACGGGCGCGCCTGGGGCAGGGAAGTCCACCCTCGCCAGCGCCCTCATCACCGAGTGGCGTGCTCGCAACAAACGTGTCGCCGTCCTCGCCGTCGATCCCACCAGCCCCTTCACCGGTGGCGCCATCCTCGGCGACCGCATCCGCATGATGCAGCACCACGCCGACCCCGGCGTCTTCATCCGTTCCATGGCCACGCGCGGACGCCTCGGTGGCCTCGCCGCCGCCACTGCCGACATGACCTCGCTCTGCGATGCCGCAGGCTTCGACGTAGTCTTAGTAGAAACTGTCGGCGTTGGTCAGGACGAGATCGACGTCGCCCGCCTCGCCGGTGTCACGGTCGTCGTCCTCGTCCCGGGCATGGGCGACAGCATTCAAGCCATTAAGGCCGGCATCCTCGAAATCGCCAGTGTCTACGTCATCAACAAGTCGGATCGCGACGGCGCCGCTCAACTCGAACAGGAACTCCACGCCGAAGCCCCGCACATCCCCATCGTCCGCACCGTCGCCCACGAAGGCCGCGGCGTTCCCGAACTCCTCGCCGCCATCGAAGCCCACCCGCCCTCCGAATCCCGCCGCGTCCAACTCTGGCATTGGCGCCTCCGCGACATGCTCCTCGATCGCCTCTCCTCCCGCATCTCTGAGGAACAACTCCGCTCGGCCGCCGAAGCTGTGGCGCTGCATCGCGCCGACCCCTACGAAATTGTCGACCGGTGGACGGAAGCCTAAAACGCCGCAAAGCGGCTTATAATGCGCCCTTCGCCACACTCTCGCGCAGAGCCTATTTTTCAAAGCCTCGTATGTATGGGATGACCGGCGGCCGCGGCCCCGTCTCAAACATCGGTCCCCGTGTTGAGCGGTAGGTCATGTCCATGAACGGTGTCTTGACGCGCCGTCCGATGTGATAGTGGCGCCCGTTCTCCCAGTTTGATTCCATGTTGTACGATACGATCCCCGTGGACAGAAGCAGCCGCTCCGCATTGTACGGTTCCTTTCTGGTTAACATCATCTCGATCAGCCAGTGCTCGAAGGCGTTCGCAGCGTGATATTGGGAGTAGGGGCCGGGCCAGCCAAGCATCGAGACGATCACCGGGTCCTTCCGCCGCTCGATGTCGCCCGCGTAGGTCCATCCCACTCCCCGGGCCGAATATATCGCCGCTTTCGTTCCGTCACGATAGTCCACGATACTGACGCTTGGTTCGCGGACGGTCTCCTGAAAGTGTCCCGGCTTCAGGTTAAAGGTTGTCCGCACGGCGTCCAGCAGGTTGGCCGCCCATGGATTGCGCTCAGTCCACCTCCATGTTTCAGGCCCTTGAATGCACTGCACCGCCTCAATGCCCGTCTCACCGCCCTTGCGGCGTTCCACAAAGGCCTGAAGCACGTCGACACAATGGAAAAGACTTCCCTCGTCTCCAGCGCCACCAGCCACGACCGATGCCTTTATGGGCGTATCGATATCGAGTTCTATCTCGGGCTTGCGATAGTAAAAGGGTATGGAGGAACCGCCAAACAAGGGAAAGTTCAGCTCACGAGACTTGTCAAACATCCACTTGGCTTCGTTCCAACTAGTGGAGAGGTGCTTGTCGTTGAAGACCGGCACCGAGCGCTTACTCTGTTCGAAAACCCGGATAATCTGCTGGTAGAGCCACCAGCGCGGATAGTATTTCTGCCCGATGAGATTGCCATGATAAATCCCGTGTTCTCCGACCAGGACAACGCCATCCACCGCAAGTTCCTTCCCTCCGAGCGTGAGGGCTTCACTTACTGTGTTGAAGATCGGAATGCCTTTCGATTTGCAAACTTTCTGACCCAAGCCGCTTTCTTGAAGCTGATGGATGTAAACAGACACAACGTCCACCCGCGAAGGAGTATGGGCGCCCTTCCACCAATAACCATCCAGCAGCTTGGTTATGATCCAGTCCGCATGTGATCCCGGAGCAGCCCAATAGGTGACGACACAGGTGATACGAGGCCGTCTTTCCGCAGCATGCGAAACAGCACCGGCTGGGATGCCGGTCAAAGCCGCCGTACCGGACATTCCCAGCAATTCACGCCGGGTGAAAAGTGGGTTCGACCCCATACGGTGATTTTCAGTCATGCAAGCGCTCCTTGTGCTGCGGTCCGGCACGTCATCGAAGGCTAGATTGTACCGCCACGCGATAACAGTCGGGAACAACCGATGTTACTCGCGATGGCCCATACGCCTGCAGCCAGAAACCCGATGACTACTTTACCTCCTGGCTCACTCAGTGCGGGCACGCTCTGGAGTCACGTGCCCGCTCTTCCCTGTCATCGGCTAGGGAACGATACAGATCGAATCGGTGCCGCGGATCGCCGTTCCGTCATTCAAAAGTCCGGTCACGCTACCGGCCGTCGAGCCT
>DASRHX010001013.1:0-12604 GCA_035650295.1 Bryobacteraceae bacterium
GGTTGCGCAGGTAAATCTCCGTGCCGCCCACGCCGCCGGGAATCAGATAAAGAGCATTTACTCCTATTTTCACGTGGGGCCTACTGGCCAGCGATCGTCCGCAGGCCGTGCATGGCCGCCTGATTGGCCGGGTCGAGTTGCAACGCCCGGCGGTATTGCTCGGCCGCTTCCCGCACCTTGTCCTGGGACAAATACACGTTGCCGCGGAAGGCATAGATCTGCGCGAATCGCGGGTTGCGCTTCTCGGCTTCGGCGAGCGCGGCGAGAGCCTCCTCGTTACGTCCGGTCTTGCCGTAGAACATGGCCAGGTTCATATACACAACACCGGTGGGATGGGTCTTAGCAGCGGCTTGTAGTTTTTCCACGGCCTCGGTGGTGCGTCCCGCGCAGTCGAGTGCAAGGGCCCAATCCACCATCAGCCGTTCGCCGGGCTGATCGAGAGTAGCGGTCTTGGCGTACTGCTCTACCGCTTCGGTACAGCGCCGCTCATGATAGAGAGCAAAGGCATATTGGAAGCGCGGCCGGTACTTGTTGGGTGAATTCGCAACAGTATTCTCCCATAGCGGAATTGCGCCGGACCAGACGTGTGCGCGCTGCCAGGTGAGATAGGAAGCGATGGCGAGGACAGCGCCAAGCGCGGCCAGCGACGCGGTCTCGCGAAGGTTCACCCGGCGTAACGCATCGACGGCGACACAAAGCAAACCGATCATGGGCAGATACAGCCGGCGTTCGGCGAAGACATCCCGGATCGGCACGATCGAGGATGTGGGTGCGAGCAGAACGATGAATGTCAGAATTCCAAAGCATGCAAGCGGGAAGCGGCGGCGGAATATGATCGCGACAGCCACGAGAGCGGCAATTGCGATACCGCCGACGATGGCGCCCTGGTCGAACGCGGTGCGTGAAATTGGCACGTCGGGATCTACGTTGAGGCCAACAGGCAGCACCACTAGCCGCAAGTAGTTCCAGAACATGCGCCACTGCGTGAAGAAGTATTCGTACCAGGAGAGGCCGCGAAGGCCGAAGCCCGCCGTGGTAGCGGTGCCGAGTGTCTTCACGACGAAGCGCAGACCGAGAACGGCCGCGGCAACCAATGGCGCATACAGGCGCCAATTCGATTTGATGCCGCGCAAAGGACCATCGGGATGAAAGAACAGGTCGGCGAGAAGAAAGACGGCGGGAATCACGGCGACGTGCTCCTTGGTCAAAACAGCGGCGCCGAAAAGTGCAATCACAACCGCCGAGCGCTGCCATGTAATGGCCGGCCGCGGCCGCGTAAGAAACACGAGAACCGCGGCGTAGGCGGGCAGCACGCTCAGCACTTCGGAACGGCTCGAAACATAGGCGACCGATTCTGTCTGCACCGGATGCAGGAGGAAGAGCGCGGCCCCGGCGAGCGGCGCCAGTTCCTGCCGCCAGCCACTTTCCTGCGATCCACTTGCCACGCGCAAAAGCCGCCGCAGAATGAAAAATACCAGGACGGCGTTTATCCAGTGCAGAAAGACGTTCACCATGTGATACGACGACGTCTCAGTTCCGGAGATCTGATAGTTGATGTAAAAACTGAAGTTGAGCAGGGGCCGTACGTTGTTCAACCAATGCCGGAGACGGAACTCCGCCACGTCGGGCCTGCCAAAGAGCTGATATGTATCGTCGAGCAGGAAAGGGCCGTTCATCGCCGGCGAGTAGACCTCGAAAACAAGCGCGAGGCTGCCGAATGCAAGCAGCAAGATTTGCCAGGCCTGCCATCCGGTTTTTTCGCGCGCCGCCGGAGAAGGGGTCTCCGGTTTGCCGCGTTGCTTCCTAGGACCGGCCATCTTCGACATTTTCCAATCGGAATTCGAGAATTGCGACGCGTTGCGCGAGGGCAATGTTGGCGTCGCGCAAGTGGGAAATGATGACCGAGAACCGGTAAAACACGACTAAGAAAACTCCCGTGACAAGAAAGAGCAGCACAGTTGGCGGATCCTGAATGCCCGCCCAGACCGCGATCCACCGCAGCACATTGGGCACCTGCGCGAGGACTAGGAGAATCACTGCCGCGGCAAGCCAACTGACCGAATATTCGACGCGTATGTGCGCGCGCCGCAACGAAACAATCACGATGGCAATCAGCGCAACGGCGAGCAGCGTAGTGATAAGCAGCAGGCGTTCCAAGAGCTTCACCTCCAGCGGCGGCGGTCAAAGATGAGGATATTGACCAGCACGCCCAGCATGACATGGACGAGATAATAAATCGATTTAACGGCGGTGATGGTGCTGCGGCCGGTCCTGCGCGGGCGAATAGAAACCGGCACCTCGACGAATTGGAATGCGCGGCGGCGGAGCACCACGAGGGCCTCGATCTCCGGATATTCAAGCGGAAAGCTTCTGCTGAATACTTCGAGCGCCTCGCGATTTACGGCGACAAAACCGGAAGTCGGATCACGCACCGTCTTGCCGAGTATGGGACGCAGGCAGGCGCGGAAGAGACGGATACCCAAGCCGCGAAGACGACTGGTGTAACCACCGTTGGATTCGACGAAGCGCGATCCAATGGCCATCTGAACATTCGGACGGCTGACGGCGTCAATCATGGCCGGAATGAAGGTTGGATCATGCTGGCCGTCTCCATCGATGCGCACTACGTACTCGAATCCGAGTTCGAAGGCGAGGCGGTAGCCGGCCTGCAAGGCGCCACCAAGTCCCAAATGATGCGGCAGCCGCAGCACGCGCGCATGATGCAGTTTGGCGATTGCGGCGGTAGAGTCCTGCGATCCATCGTCGACGACAAGTACCGGTAGACGGGGAAACAGCGACAGCACTTCATCGATCACCCCGCCAATGGCGCCTTCTTCGTTCCGCGCGGGTACCAGGATGAGCGCACGCCCTTCACTGAGTATCGGGTTCACTGCGCGGCCACCTGTTCCGGGGAAATGACGAAGCGCTTCGCGATCGCGGCGAACTGCGTAGACGAAATGCGCGCATTACGGCGGGTGTGGCTTCGTTTTGCCAACAGGTCGGGTAGAGCGGCCAGGAGCGCCAAGTGGGCCTTGACGACGAACCACGCAAGGCTTAGGGAGCCAGCACCCGTGCGCGTGAATTCGGCGGCGGCGCCGGAGCCTGATTGTATCGAGACGAGATGAGCCCAGTAGCGGGCAAGCGCGGCGAACGGAACGCGCCACAACATACGAGCAGGAAATGTTTTGACGACAAGACGCAGGCGGTTGCGTTCGACAAGGTAGGCTTTCAAGGGGGATACCCGTCCGGCAGAGTGCGAATACCGATGGTCAACCCGGGCTTCGGGGACATACACGCAACTCCAACCGGCCCATCGGGCGCGAAGACCGAGGTCGGAATCCTCGCAGTAGAGGAAGAACTTTTCGTCGAAACCACCGAGTGTGTCGAATAATTCGCGGCGATACAAGGCAGCTGAGCCACTAGGGCACAGCACTTCTTCCTGCTGAACGAATGCCGTTTCGGGTGCACGATGGCCGCGTTGTTTCGACGAGCCATCGGCGCAAAGAAGCATGCCAGCCGAATCCAGCGTGTGGGTACCCGCCAGCAAAACACGGCTTGCAGCCATACCGGCCGCGGGCGTGTAGTCGAGAGCCTCCACAAGGCGCTCGATCCAGTGCTCACCAGCTACCGCGTCGTCGTTCAGCGTGGCGATGTACCGCGCGGACGTGCGTTTCGCGCCAAGGTTGATCGCAGCGCCGAAGCCGAGATTGTGTGGCGATTCGATGAGAGTCACGCGCGGATCCGCTGTGGCAACGTGGCGGGCCGCGCCACGACCGCTGTTGTCCACGATGATGACATTGAATGCATCGAAACTCTGGCGCAGGAGCGAGTCCAGGCACGCTCGCAATTCTTCGCCGGCGGCGAGAGTCGGAATGATGATCGTTGCCCGGAGATCCGCCAAAAACTTGATTTTACTGTTTTTTTAGGTTTTCGTACCACACAAGGTTGGTGGTTGTTGACCCGATGCAGGCGATGTCCAAGCGCTTGTCTCCGTTCAGATCGGCCAGGGCGCATGCCGCCGCCGCTACGCCGCCTTGATCGAGAACGGTCTTCTTCCACTTCTCGCTTGAAGGATCTTCGGCCTGATAGAGGTTCACTCCGAAGGGAGTCTTGCGATACCCGGCGATGATCTCGTCACGCCCATCACCGTCCAGATCGCCTGTGTAAATCGTGTGCCCGTCGTTGAGTGAAGAATCGATCACCGTGCGAGTCCAGGAGTCCTTGGCGCCACGATAAACGGCAACTTCGTTGCCGTGCCATGGCTCGATCGCCGCGAGGAAGCGTGTGTTCTTGCCCATCACTCCAACGCTCACATCGCTCGAGCCGCTTGCGGGCCAAGCCGACGGATTGCCGCGAGACAACTCGACGCGTGTCCAAGTCCCATTCTTTTCCAGCCGATGGCGGTGCAGACCGAGGAAACTCGCCGTCAGAATCTCCTCGCGTTTGTCGCTCCAGGGCGTGATGTAGATGCCATGCACAACGCCTTCATTCGCCTCGTTGACCGTGACGCGCTTCCATTCACCTGGCCGGTAGTAGGTCAACGGCACGCGATCGCGATAATCGGGTGCATCGGCCCTGGCGCCTGCGAGCGGCGCATTCACGACGACAATTTTCGACGACCCTTCCAAATGCGCGCAACGCAGACGGTGGGAAGTGGTGAGGCGGTCGATCTCGCGGACGGTCCAGGGCTGCGTGCGGTCGGCGCCGGGCGAGAGCACGCTGACAATACCGATTGAATTCTTGGGGACATTCGCGAACTCGTGTGCGACAACGATCTCTTCCATGCCAGGGCAAGCGGCGAGATTGATCATCCGCTTCAGGTCGCGCGCCAGAATATGGCGCGTCCACGACGGAGCCTCAAACCAGACCAATTCCGTCATGCCGCTGGCAAGTGCGATCAGGTCCGTGCGGCCGTCGCGGTTCACGTCGAAGGCGACAACCTGGTATCCGCCCTTCAGGTCTGTCGCGAGCGTATGCGAGCGAAAGGAAATGGGTCCGGCCGCGGAGAGCAGAGCCGGAATCAGAGCCGTCGGGAGGAGTCGCATGCAGGCTCAATATTACAATGACAAGTTATGCCCATTCTCACGACGGTTGTAGGCAGCTACCCGGTCCCTCACTGGCTTCTGGGAGACTCGAGCCGCCTTACACTGCGCGACGCCATCATGGTAGTGCTGAAAACGCAGGAGCTCGCAGGGATCGACGTAGTCGCCGACGGCGAGTTGAACCGCTTCGATCCCTCGCACCCGGAAACGAACGGAATGATCGATTATTTCGTTTCGAAGATGGACGGGATCCGCACGAAGTTTTCGATCACCGATATTCAGAGTTTTCGCTCCGATAGCGGCGTGGCCTATCGTACCGACCCCGCTGGTATTGTTTCCGGCGATGTTGGGGAAGGCACGCTGAACCTGCTGCGCGACTACGAATTTACGCGCACACTCACCAGCCGGCCGCTGAAGTTCACCTGCACGGGGCCGCACATGCTGACCAAGGTGTTGACCGATCGCCACTATCAATCGCGGCCCAAGCTGGCGATGGCGATCGCCGCGGTACTGCGCAAGCAGTTGGAACTGATTGACGCCAAGGTGGTGCAGATCGACGAGGCCAACATCAGTGGGCATCCCGAAGATCGCGAGTGGGCGCTGGTGGCGATCAACCATGTGCTGGAGGGGATCAAAGGCACGCGGGGCATCCACATCTGTTTCGGTAACTACGGCGGCCAAAGTGTACAGAAGGGGTTCTGGCGCGATCTGCTTCCTTTCCTGAATGGCTTAAAGGTCGATCATCTTGTGCTCGAATTCGCGCGCCGAGGCTACGACGAAATGGAGGTGTTCCGCGACCTCGATCCGAAGATCGGCATGGGACTGAGCGTAATCGACATCAAGGACAACGTGATCGAATCGCCGGATCTCATCGCGTCGCGTATCGAAAGCACGGCGAAGACGCTCGGGGTGAACCGGATTCCCTATGTGCATCCCGACTGCGGATTCTGGATGCTGCAGCGCAGCGTGGCCGACGGCAAAATGAAGGCCCTGGTCGCTGGCCGCGACAAGTTCGAGGGAAGGTAACATGTCCATCCAATATTTGTTCGCGCTAGGCTGTTTGGCTGCTACGCTCGCCGCGCAAGACTCCGCGCATCTCGCGAATTTAAGGCAACTCACGCACGGCGGGCAGAACGCAGAGGCCTATTGGGCACCGGATGGCAAGCGGCTGGTGTTTCAATCCACGCGCGAGGGCGTGGAGTGCGACCAGATCTTCGTGATGAACGACGATGGCACAGGCGAAAAGATGGTCTCCACCGGAAAGGGCCGCACGACTTGCGGCTACTTCCTCAAGGACAACCGGCACATTGTCTACGCCTCCACCCACGAGCGCGACGTGAAGTGTCCGCCAGCGGCCGACCGAAGCAAAGGCTACGTGTGGGCTGTATATCCCGGTTACGACATTTTCCTGGCCGCGAGCGACGGCAAAATCGAGAAGAAGCTGACCGAAGCCGACGGCTATGACGCCGAGGCGACAGTGAACTGGAAGACGAACAAGATTGTCTATACCTCCATGGCATCTGGCGATCTGGATATGTGGACGATGAATGCCGACGGTAGCGACAAGAAGCAGATCACGAAGGCGGAAGGGTACGACGGTGGCGCCGTTTTTTCGCGTGACGGCAAAAAACTGGTGTGGCGCGCCAATCATCCGGCGGCGGGGCCAGCACTCGACCGCTATCGCTCGCTGATCAAAGAAAACCTCACCACGCCGATGAAGATGGAGATTTTTGTCGCCGGCGCGGACGGCGGCAGCGCGAAGCAGCTGACTAATTTCGGCTGCGCGAGCTTTGCACCGACGTTTTCGCCGGATGGCAAGCGAATTCTCTTCGCCTCGAACAAACACGAATGCGATGGACGGAAATTTGAGCTCTTCCTGATGAACGTGGACGGGACCGGTCTCGAGCAGGTGACGAATTTCGGCGGGTTCACGTCGTTCCCGGAGTTCTCTCCCGACGGCAAGCGGCTGGTGTTCAGCTCCGATCGCGGCGCGAAATCGCGCTACGAGTTCAACATCTTTGTCGCCGATTGGAAGAACTAGACGAGACGCACCTTCACGCCTGCTTCGTGGAAAAGCACTTCGGAGTTGCCGAAATGCTCATCATAGTAGGCGCTGGAATATTGGGCCATGCGCTTGGAACTTACAACCACTTCGCGGATTCCCGCCTGGACGATGGCCCGTGCGCAATCCATGCAGGGCATGATCTCCACGTAGATGGTGCATAGGTCAGTGGACGTGCCGGACCGGGCGGCATTGCAGATTGCATTGCGCTCGGCGTGCTCGATCCATAAGTACTTCGTCGGCCGCACGAAGCGTTCCTCGACATCGTCGCGAATGCCTCTTGGAAACGAGTTGTAGCCGGTAGATCGAATCTCGCGCGCGGGCCCGGCGATGACGCAGCCGATCTGCGTGTTGGGGTCCTTGCTGCGGCGGGCCACAACTTCGCAAATGCTCAAATAGTATTCGTCCCAGTTGGGGATTTGGCGGTGATCCAAAGCACCACCATTATAGGGTGCGGTCCACCGCCTGCTTGCTGGTCACGGCAGCCGCGTATCGTAAATACTCCTTATTTTCAACCCAATCGAGGGCGCGAGCGGTTGGCCATGCCGGGCCGCTTCCTAGAATTATGTGCAGGAGGCGGACGCGAGCCCGGCCACACGTTTGATGGAACACCAACAGATTGAAGTTACGCCATACGAGTCGGAGACGGAAGCGCAAGCACAACTTGCGCGGAAGGTCCGCGAGATTATCGAGGACGCCGAAACTCACGAGGAGCCTGCCCAGGCATTGTCCGTCCGTAACGAGCGCAAGGCCATTGTCGAACACTTACGGGAATCGCATGCGGGCCTGGCCTTACGGGCGCGGGAGGCGCAAGCAAAAATTCGCGAGGCCACAACTCGTCTGGATGAGATCTGGATCGCCAACCCGGCCAAACCCAAGCAGGTCGATCAGGCGACCAAGGCGCTGGAGGAGTTGGAGCGCGAGCACCGCTCGGTGACGCGGGCCGGACTACGCATCGCGGAACGCCGTTTGCCAAAGGCCGAGATCGAGCTGCTGTTCGCCGAAGCGGAAGCCAATTTCGCAATGTGCCTCGAACTGCGCGAGATTGCCAATGAGCGGTTCCGCAGGACGGCCGAATTGATGACCGAGGCCGCCCAGCACGAAGGCGAGATATTGTTTGACCCAAGCAACACCGTATCGGGTCAGCTGCAAGCGCAGGCAATGGAATACGAGCGCAGGGGAAATGATAACCAGCGCTGGGCGGACGACCGGCAGGTGCAGTTCGACCGCCTCATGAAAGAACTGGATCCCACGGCCTAGCCTGGGAAGAACTAAGCGAAAAGGGAGAGGAAGTATGGAACCGATCGATGACATGATTCGCGGGCTGGACGATCAGCAACTGCAGCTACTCGCCGCCCAGGCTAACCGGGAATTGCGGGAACGCAGCCGCAGAATCGACATTAACGAGATCACGGCCGAGAAGATGCAGGACCCGAAGTTTGCCGCCGCGGTGCGTGCCGAAGTGGACCGCACCCTGCGCGAAGTCTAACGAGGTTGGTTACTCATAGCGCAGTGCTTTTACGGGGTCCAAACGTGCGGCGCGGCGCGCCGGGACCCCCGTCGCGATCAAACCGGTGATGCAGAGAACAGCTGCCACGCTGATGAAGGTCAGCGGGTCGTTGGGCGCGACGCCGAGCAGGATCACACCCATCAATCGACATACCGCCAATCCCGCCGCGAGTCCCAGCACAAGTCCGATGGCGAGTTGTTTCATGCCGCGTCCTAGCACGAGGCGCAAAATTGAATTCACACCAGCCCCGAGCGCCATCCTTACGCCGATTTCGCGCGTGCGGCGGTTGGCGGCCTGAGCCATGACGGCATAGATTCCCACCGCCGCCATTCCCAGCGCGACTAATGCAAAGGTCATGAATAGAGTTCCAAAGACGCGCAGATACCAACGGCTGCGCTCGAACTGTTCCTGTAGCACACGGGGCTCGTTGAGGGGCAGGTCCTGGTCGATCTCCTGCACCTCGGCACGCAGTGCGGCGGTGAGCGTCGCCGGAGCCGTCCGGGAACGCAGTAGCACCGTCATGAATCGGTAGGGCTCGAAGCGGTAGGGAACAAATAGCACGGGATCTTCCGCACGGTCTCCCGGACCGTTCTGGCGCACATCCGGCGCCACGCCCACAATCCGCATCCAAGGCCGCGGGGTGTTGCCGTTGGTATAGATCCGGATTTCTTGTCCGATGGGGTCCTTGCCGGGGAAGTGCCGGGAGGCAAACTTCTGGCTCACGATCGCTGCTTCTTTACCGGGGGCGCCATCACTCTCGTCGAAGTCGCGGCCGCGAACCAGAGGCAAACCCACTGCGCCGAAATAACCGGGCTTCGCGACGATTCCTGTCGACATCGGCCGCTGCCGCTCTTCGGCAATTAGCTTGCCGGCAATTTCCGTGCGCCATCCCGATCCACCCTGTCCAGGCAGGTTGGACACCATCGACGCCGTTTCCACGCCGGGGATCGCCGCGGCTTCCTCCATCAACTTGTCGAAGAAGCGGCGCCTGGTGTCCCACTCTTCATAGCGGCTTTGCGGGAGCGAGACGCCCGCCGTCAATACGCGGTCTCCCAACATGTTCGCGAACTCGTTCTGGGCCACCAGGAAGCTGCGGATCATCAGACCCGCTCCACTGAGCAGCACCACGGCGAGGGTGAACTGCAACACCACCAGCGCATCGGACAAGTAGCCGCCGCGGGGCCCCTCGGAACCGCGCGAGCCCTCCTTGAGCGTCTCGTTCAGGTTCACACGCGAGGCTCGTAGCGCCGGCGCAAGACCGAAGATGAGCCCAGCCCCGATCGTCAGTCCCGCGAAGTACAGGAACACCGTGTAGTTCATCGAGAAGTCGATCCAATAGGGCTTGCCCACATCGGCGGTCGCGTTGGTGAACGCTCGCGTGCCAAAGTAGGCGATTCCAAGTCCCAGCGCTCCGCCCATCGCCGAAAGCACGACGCTTTCGACAAGCATTTGGCGCACGATTTGCCACCGGCTGGCGCCCATCGCCGCACGGATGGAAACCTCGCGCGAGCGTGTCATCGCTCGGCTCAAAAGCATGTTCGCCACATTCGCGCAGGCAATTAACAAAACGAACCCAACCGCGCCCATCATGAGCAGAAACACCAATCGGATTGGCCCGCCGTTCATCGCCTGATGAAACGTGCGGACGGCGACCGTATGGTCCTTATGCGTCTTCGGAAATTGCTGCTCCAGCCGTTTCGCGGTGAGCATCAACCCGGCCTGCGCTTCGGCAGGGCTCACGCCCGGCTTCGTCATGCCGACAAGCATGAAGTCGCGGTCGTCGCGCCGCTCGTCCTCGGCCGTCGGGCTGGCGGCCATGTAGACGTCTTCGTTGTTCGGGAACTTGAAACCCTCTGGCAGGACGCCGACGATCACGGCGGTCTTTTCGTTGGCGCGCACTTGCCGCCCGACGACGTTCGGGTCGCGCCCATAGCGGTCTTTCCACGGACCGTAGCCAAGCAGGATCACCGGCTCCGCGCCCGGCTTTTCGTCCGACGGCTGGAAATCACGGCCGAGTATCGGCTTTACACTCAGCATTTGGAGCATGCCCTGGGTGATGCGCGCTCCGCGGAAACGCTCCGGCGGATTGCCATGTTCGCCGATGTTCACGCCCAAGCGCGCGAATGCCTCCAGCCGGTCGAACGCCTCCGCTTGGGCCCGCATATCGCGCACATCGGCATACGACATGGGGAAGAAGTCCCGGTTGGCAGGCAGGTTCGCCGCGCCCACCATCACCAAACGGTCGCCGCCGGGAAATGGCAGCGGTTTAAGGAGCGCCGCATTCACCAAGCTGAAGACCGTGGTGTTGATGCCCATACCCAAGGCCAGGGTGACCACGATGGCCGCTGAAAACCATGGATTCTTGGCGATCATCCGGAAGGCAAAGCGAACGTCCTGGATCCAGTTCATACGTATTGTCTAGCCTTACGATGAAACCGGCGCCCGTGTTCCGGAAATTTGTGAGATCACTTGCAGATGACGGACTCGATCACGGCCATGCCCTCGCGCTTCAGGCCCGGATCGGCGGTCACCACACAACTGGTGGCGCCCTTGGGAATTGCCTTCACCAGCGTCATCGGCGTCTCAGCATAATGGCACTGCAGCCAATAGCCGCGCGGGTTCTTCGCGTCGAGCTTCCAAAACTCCTGGACCTTCTTGCCCACTTTCCGATCGCCGTCCGGCACAAGTGAGGCCTTCTCCTCGATAGGTCCGTCATAAACAGTCACATTGGTTACGTCATGCTGGCCGCGGTCGAGAACCGGCTTCCACCCCGGAACTTCCTTGGCCATCTCCGTCTTCTTGAGCTCGATCGAAGCCGGGCAGCGCACCTCTTGGGCCAGCGCCGCAGTAGCCGCGAGGCTGCCAATCGCCAGTAGCACGAGACTTCTCATTTCGCCATTACACCACGCTTAGGAGAGGCCCAAGCAGAAACGGCGATAGCGGCGTCTGAATGCGACCTGCTACGCTATTTGACTCGCATGCCGAAGATTCATATTTGCTTTGTCTGGCACATGCATCAGCCCTTTTACAAGGACCTGATCAGTGGCGAATACCATCTGCCGTGGACTCGGCTGCATGCGCTGAAGGACTATTACGGCATGGTGAAGATCCTGGAAGAGTTTCCGAATGTGCACCAGACCTTCAACCTTGTGCCTTCGATGATGGTGCAGATCCAGGAATACGCCGCTGGGACCGCCGTCGATCCTTTTCTTCGCGCCGCATTGAAGCCTGCCGAAGAGTTGACCGAGGACGAAAAACGATTTATTCTTCGCTATTTTTTCCAAGCCCACCCAGCCAAGATGATCCGGCGCTATCCACGTTACGGCGAGCTATTCGATTCCTGGCAAGGCTCGGGACAGGACTTCGGGCGCGCTCGCCAGTTACTTCACCCACAGGCAATGCGCGACCTTCAGGTACTTTCGCAATTGGCCTGGTTTGACGAGGAATTTCTCTCGAACGACCGCGATGTGGCGCGTCTCGTTCGCAAGGGCTCGGACTATTCGCTCGAGGATCAGGCGCTCATGGGCCGCAAGCAGCGCGAGATTTGCGGCAAGGTGATTCCCATTTATCGCGAGTTCGCCTCGCGCGGCCAGATCGAGATTTCCACCACACCGTTCTACCATCCAATTCTGCCGCTACTGTGCGACTCGCAAATTGCCGCCGTGTCGCATCCCGGCGTTCCGCTGCCGACGCCGTTCCGCTATCCGGAGGACGCGCGGTACCAGCTTCGGACCGCGCGCGAATATATGACGCGCGAGTTCGGCGTCGCGCCCGTCGGCTTATGGCCGTCGGAAGGTTCGGTTTCGGATCAGGCACTCTCACTGGCCGCGCAGGAAGGCTTCCAGTGGGCGGCGACCGATAACGGAGTGCTCTCGCGAACCATCGGCCACACCGCTGGTACGGATGAAACGTGCCGCACTTACAACTGGTCGCAAGACGGCCACAACATGCGCATGATTTTCCGCGACCACTACTTGTCAGACCTGGTGG
>DASRHX010001014.1:0-5147 GCA_035650295.1 Bryobacteraceae bacterium
TGTTCACCTTGAACTGAAATGCATGATAGGTGGAAGAGCCCAGTTGGGAGACGTTGGAAGTGATGCCCTGGAATTGCGGAAACGGCAGCAGCAACTGCCGTCGCGTCACCGTGGCGGCCGCTAGCGGCCCGGTGCTCACCACGCGCTGAAAGGGGTTGGGGACGGTCTGAAGGAGAGTCTGCCCCTGTGCCAGCAATTCTGACGGCAGCGCGTTCAGCGGTATGGGCATGGGCAGCTTCGTTCCTTTACTACCGGCATAGGCGGCATCGACCAACCAGTCCGTGCTCAACTCACGCTGAATATTCAGGCTCCACTGCTGCGAATAGCCCACGGCGCCCTCGCTGTATAACAACGTCGAAAAGCCCTGGCCCAGGCTGCTCAACAATCCGTCGGAAGCCCCCAGCGGACGGTTGAACCCATTCGGGAACGGATTCGACAGCACATCGGTTGGCCTGCGGCCGCCGTCGAGAGTTGTCACCATCGACGTGCTTGATGCGAAGCCCTGATTCGAAGTGCCGTTATAACGGGTCTGAATCGGCAAGAACGTGATTCCGTAGCCGCCGCGCACCACCGTCCGGGGGAGCGCCTGCCACGAAAACCCGAAGCGCGGACCGAGGTTGTTCCAGTCGGTCGCCTGCTGGCGCGTAACGCCATCCTTGCCAAGGAACCTCAGGCCACCATGCAATCCAGGTATCCCCACCTGTGCCGCGACCGGTGAGGCGGCGTCGGGATCGAAGAAACTCAATCGGTCGTACCGCTCATCGCGCGGCATTTCCACATCCCAACGCAGTCCGAGATTCAACGTCAGCTTGTCCGTGATCCGGTAGTCGTCCTGAAGATACAGCGCAAGGTACGGGGAGTTGGAGGAGAACGGCTCCACCCAGCCGATGCTTCCGGTGGCTGCGTATCCCAAGAGAAAGCTGGCGAAGGCGTTTCCTCCAGGGCCGCTGAGGGCATCGGGACCGCGGGTGAATCCGGTATTGAAAGCGAAGTTGCCTGAGGCGTTGCCGTTGTTTGCCCAATGCGTAAGGTAAAGGCGATAGTCGGAGCCGAACTTCAGGAAGTGGCGGCCCGCGGCCTTCGAGAAGTTACCGGACCATGCGTGTGCTTGGTTGCCACGGCCGAAAAGCGTCGCGCGGCTAAGTCCCAGATATCCCTGCGGCCGGATCTCGGGAAGCAGCGGCTCCTGCCGCGCTGCGTTGAAAGAAGCCGGCCACCCGTACGCGGTGAGGTCGGCTCCGTGACTGTAACCCACGCGGAAATTTCGCTGCCGTGTGAAGCCGTATCGCAGGTTCGCCACGAAAGTGGGGCTTAACGTCCAGGTGTCGTCCAATACGACGTTGTAGTTGTTGACGTCCTGCGTCCAGGAGATACTCGCGATGTTCTGATACGTGTCGGGCATCAGGCCATCGTTGTTGTCGGCGGAGAAGCGGCCAAAGAGGCGGTTGGACGCGGAGATGTTGTAATCGACCCGCACGTTGTATTGGGACAGGCTATCCGTGTTCGGCTGGTTGCTGATGAAATTGTTGCCGCCCGACGGAATCGCGTTCGGGGCCGGGTAGAAGGGCAGTAGTTTCACCGCCACAGGATCCATGCGGGACAGCGGAATCGTATTGTTGGGAAATTGCGCGCGCGTGAAGTTGTTCGCCGCCGTTCCCGTGAGCGGATCGAAGATAAGCTCCGTGAAGCGCCCCGTACGCTCGGCGTCCGTGGGCGTGCGTCCGGTTTCGAAGAACCCGCGCACGTTGCGCAGCCCCTCATAGTTGAAGAAGAAGAACAGCTTGTTGCGCACCACCGGCCCGCCGATGCGCCCGCCAAACTGGTTGTACACGAAGTGGCCCTTCTTCAATCCGGACCGGTTGTTGAAAAAATTGTTCGCGTCCAGATTGTCGTTGCGGAGGAAGTGATACAGGCTGCCATGAAATTCGTTTGAACCCCCTCGGCTGGCGAATGTAATCACACCCCCGCCCGTGCGGCCATACTGGGCATCGTACATATTTGTACGGACGCGAAACTCCTGTGTCGTGTCGATGGAAGGTTGAAACGAGATCTGGTGCTGGCAACAAAGCGCCAGTGGAACGCCATCCAGAAGCACGTCGTTGCTGGACGCCATTCCTCCATTAATCTGCACGTTCGCCATCGCGGCTTGCACCAGCGCCGCCCGCCCGTCGGGAATGCCAACGCCGAAGGAAGTCCCGGGCGTGACGCCGCTTGTTAGCGCAGCCAGCGCCAGAATATTGCGCCCATTCAAAGGCAGGTCGAGAATTTTGCGATTCTCAACCACTTGGCCGAGCGACGCTTCCGTGGTGTCCAGCAGCGGCGTGGAGGCCACAATTTCGAGAATCTCGGTGACGGAGCCAACCTGCATCTTGATATCGATGGACGCTCTTTGGTCCACCTGCAAAACAACGCCTTGCCGCACGAGTTTCCGGAACCCTTGCGCGCTTGCGCGAATCTCGTACGAACCAGGGATCAGTTGCGGAACGATGTATTGACCTGAAGCATCCGTGGTAAACGTCCGGGCCTCGCGAGTCCCCAAGTGAACCACTTCGACAAGGGCGCCCGGGATTACCGCGCCGCTCTCATCCGACACCAAGCCTCGAATCTCGGCGGTGCTCGACTGACTTAGCAGCAACTCAGCTACCAACAGCGCGATGCAAGCGAGCCTTGCCGCCCTCATTCCGCTACCTCTCGATTTGTGACGTAGTTTCCTTCCAGGACAAGGCAAGTATATATCCGTGAGCGATTCCGTAAATGGCGATCTCACATCGCGCGTCGCAGATCGTCACGGCTCGAAAATCGAGCCTCGTCCCCAATTGAATCTTAGCCGCCACCGAAGGCGACAATGCCCATCCCGTGCCGGCGGGCGCCCATCGCGCAGCGTTCATCCCGTTCCACTCCAGACAGAGAAGGAAACGGAGTATAATAGGATACCTGAAGGTTGAGACGATGGCTCTGAAGAGCAGGAAAAAACGGATTGAGACTCCGGCGACGAGTCCGCGGAGGAAGGCCAAGTTCCAGGCGGACCTTGCGCCAGCAGACGATCGATCAGTACGCTTGCTGAAAGAAGAACTGCAGCTAACCAGCAACACCGACTTCCTGTCCGATGCCGTAGCGCTCTTTCGATGGGCTGTGTCAGAGCGGAAATTGGGGCACCGCATCATGAGCGAAAGCGCGAGCGGTGAGCGCAAGGTATTGCTCTTTCCGCGGCTCGAACGCGTGGCTCCAGATCTTGTCCTGCCACGTGTCGATATCAAATGGACTGAGCGCGAACTCGAAAGTCTTGCGGAACTCGTATCTGCAGGGGAAGCGAACCGCCCCACCGGTGCCCTGATTAGGGCTATGCGGCGGGACTGAATGGCCATTGTCATTCGCCGCCTCGAAGAACACGATGAGGTGGAGAATTTCGATTGCGGTGACGACGCCCTCAACAACTATCTCAAGCGTCATGCCTGGACCAATCAACAGAAGAGCTCTATCGGTGTAAGCTATGTGGCTCTTGATGAGGACGCTCCGCGAACCGTGCTCGGCTACTTTACACTAGCGATGGCAAGCGTGCCGCGCGGTGCGTTCCCCAAGAAGTACGTCCGCGGGCTGCCTCCTTACGATTTGCCGCTCATTTTACTGGCGCGGCTCGCCGTGGACCGCCGATTCGCGGGCCGGGGACTTGGCGATGCACTAATTTCGGAAGCGCTCCGCATTAGCCTGCGGGTGGCCGATGAAGTTGGCTGTCGCTGCGTCGTCACAGACGCTTATCGCGATCGCGTCAGCTGGTATGCACGGTATGGTTTTATACCGATCGAGGGTGCGGCAGCCACGGGACCACAAAGGATGTTCCTCGATGTACGGACGATTCGCGCGGCCCGCCAATCGGCTGAGGATTACCGGAAGTGAAAGGGCCCAGAGAAGCGGCCGTGAGCGCATTCACCGCAGTAATTGCGCGGCCGTTCTCATGAGGTAGCCGTCGGTCATGCCGGCGATATAGTCGCAGGCGACGCGCCAGGAAGGTTCGACGCGCGCCTGGCTTGCGTAGGGCTCGGGCAGGCGCTCCGGTTCCTGCTCGTAGAGTTCGAACAGCGCGGCGATCAATGCGCGGGCCCGTTCGCGTTCGGACTGCAGTTGCGGCGCGTTGTAGACGCGGGTGTGAAGGAACTGTTTCAGCTCGCTGGTTGTGGAAGCGGCGGCCTCGGTGAGGCAGGCCAGCCGCGCCGGATGCAGCCGCACATTTTCGACGCCCGTAACGCCCGAAGCATCGCAGGCGCGCCAAGTGCCTTCGATCAATCCGCCGACGAGGAAATCGATGAGGCCGCGGAGCGACTCAAGGAAGCGGACTTTTTCCGGAGCGCCGGGAAATTGCATCTCAACGGTGTCGAGAATCCCGGCGTACTTTGCCACGGAAGCAGCGATATCGTCCATGGTGAACATGCCCGCGGCGAGGCCATCGTCGAGGTCCGCGGTGTTGTAGGCGATCTCATCGGCGAAATCGATCAACTGGGCTTCGAGCGGCGGGCGGAGACCGGGGAGGAATTCGTCGAGCTCGGGGTATTCGCCGCGTTCGAAGTCCATCGAATGTTTGACCATGCCTTCGCGCACTTCGAAGGTCAGGTTGAGGCCAGGAAACATCGCATAGCTCTGCTCGAAGTGTTCGACGATGCGGAGGGCGTGGAGATTATGATTGAACGCCGAGCCATGTTTGCGCAACTGCGCATCCAGTTCCTCTTCGCCGGCATGGGCAAACGGGGGGTGGCCGAAATCATGGCCGAGCGCGAGGGCTTCGGTGAGTTCTTCGTTGAGGCCGAGACCGCGGGCGACGGTGCGCGCGACCTGCGCCACTTCGATAGTGTGCGTCAACCGGTTGCGGAAATGGTCGGAAAGCCCAGCGGGAAAAACCTGCGTCTTGTCTTCCAAGCGGCGGAACGAGCGGGCGTGGATGAGACGGTCGCGATCGCGCTGGAACTCGGTTCGGTAGGGGTGAGGCGTCTCCGGATAGCGGCGTCCGCGGGTGCTCTCGACGGGAAAACGAAGCCGCTCGAGGGGTGCCATGAAGGCTTGATTCAGTGGGCGCTCACTTCTTCGCGGGCGGCGGGGCCGGCGGCGCCGGGGTCGGAGAACTGGCCATAATCTGGCCAAGCAGTGAAGAGGCGTAG
>DASRHX010001015.1:0-4727 GCA_035650295.1 Bryobacteraceae bacterium
CCGGTAATACGGCCATGCCACCCGGCGCGGATCGAGCGCTTCGGCGCGGGCGTAGGCGCTCGCCGCTACCGCGAATTGATCGTGCGCGTGGAGCAGCATCCCAAGGCGCCCCACGGCGGCGGCATCGTCGGCATGGGCCTGTGCCTGCGCAAGAGCCTCGGCGATGGCCTGGCGTGGAGCGGGACCAAAGGCATCGAGGTTCACCGTTGGCAGCGGTGGCGCGAGCCTTCCGCAGGAAACGGCACACGCGCCAACACACAGCACAACACTCACCCATCTCATCGTTACTAGGTGCATTATCCTCGATAAAGAGTGAGAGCGCGCGCACGCAAGCTGGGCAGGCTCTTCGGCGACCTGAAGGTGCGGCCGAAGCTGATGGTGTTGCATAACATATTCTTCATCGTGCTGACCTGCGCCGTGTACTTCTCGCTCATGCCCTTGCTCGAACAGCGCATCCTTCAGGCGCGGGCGCGGGAGATCAACCTCATCACGCGGCTTTTCTCGCAAGGGAGCTCGCACCCGGAGCTCGCCATCTACGACTACCGGCAAGGCGATCCCGACCAGTTAAACGTGCCTCCGGCACTGCGCGGGTATCTGCGGACGAATCACGGCGTGGTGCGAATCGACCCAGCCGACCGGTCCTACGCTTTCCGGTACTGGCCTGAAACGGGCGAGTACCGCCGCATCCGTCTGCCATACGCGTTCTACGAAGAGGTGTTGAGCCGCGCGCGCTGGACCTTGTTCGCGGTGCTGGGGATCGTCTACGTGCTGGCCGTGCTCCTGCTGGAGCTCCTGGTGATGCCGCGCTATGTGTATGGTCCGATTCACGCGATCATGCGAGCGGACGAGGCGGTGCAGGAAGGCGTTCGCGAGAATGAGATGGTCGATGAATCGGAAATCTTCGGCGACGAGATCGGGCAGATCATGCGTTCGCGCAACGCCAGCGTTGCGGAGTTGCGCCGCCATGAAGACGAGTTGCGAAGGCACGAGGCCGAACTTCAGTTGGCCATGTTGCAGGTAGAAACGGCAAACGAGGATCTGACTCGAAAGAACCACATGCTGGAAGCCGCCCGGCGCAGCATGGTGGAGCAGGACCGCCTGGCGAGCCTGGGCATGCTCAGCGCGAGCGTTGCCCACGAGATGAATACGCCGCTGGCCGTGCTGCATGGTTCCATCGAAAAGCTGATGGAGACAACGCGCGATCCAACCACGATCGACCGGCTGGCGCGCATGCTGCGTGTCGCACGGCGGCTGCGAAAGATCAGTGAGAGCCTCCTTGATTTCGCAAGAGTGCGGAAAGACGACTTCTCGCCTATTCTTCTGCGGAACCTGATTGAAGAGTCCTGGGGTTTGGTGGGTATCGACGAAAGAGCGGGCGAAATTCGCTTTCAAAACGATGTAGGGCGATCGGCCATGGTGTATGGCAATCAGGACCGTCTCATCCAGGTCTTCGTGAACCTGCTGCGCAATGCGCTCCATGCGGTCGGGGCGGCGGGATGCGTGCGCGTGCATGCGAACCTGCGCCACGAGGACGGCCGCGAGGTGCAGGTGATTGCGGTGGAGGACAATGGCTCTGGCATTCCCGAGGATGTGCTCCCCAATATTTTCAACGCGTTTGTCACAACTCGTCTGGACGCCCGCGGCACCGGATTGGGTTTGACGGTTGCGGAGGGAATCGTTCAGCAGCATCATGGGACCATCCGTGCTGAGAATCGCGCCGAGGGAGGCGCCCGGATTGAGGTCAAACTTCCCGTGGCGCCGGAGAAGTCGATGGGTCCTGTTAATCTTATACAGTCATCACTGACATGAATCCAGGGAAACCGGAAGTTAGAGCTGCCGAAGACGTCCTTGACGCAACGTTAGTGGACGTATCGGTATTGGATGACGATCCCGATTTCCGCACCTACGTCGAAGATCTGCTGCGCGATGAAGGTCTGTACAACGTGCGGACGTTCGCACTGCCGAAGGAGCTGTTCGAAGCGGCGGAAACGCGGATCCCCGATATTGTTTTGCTCGATATGAAGATGGGCGAGTTTCAGGGGGCTGAGGTAATCGACCAACTGCTGGCGCGTTGGCCCAACCTGTGTGTGATTGTGATCACGGGGTTTCCATCGCTCGAAGACATGCGGGCAACCTTCAAACGCAAGGTGTTCGACTACCTGTCAAAGCCATTTTCGCTCGCGGAGCTTCGCGCGGTCCTGAGCAACGCCATGGAGACCTTCGGCCTGGGGCGAACCCAACTCGACCGGCTGCGCGAACGATTGGGGCACCGCATCAAGCTGCTGCGGACCGAGCGCGACTGGTCGTTGAAGGATCTTGCGTCGATCACGAAATTGAGCGTATCGCAGATCAGCTCGATTGAACGCGGAGCGCATTTGCCGAGCATCGAGAGCATGCTGGCAATCTGCAGGGCCTTCGGAAAGCAACCGAGCGAAATCTTCGCTTCGATCGACTTCTAACGAATACTCAAGCCCCCATCGACGGCGAGAGTTTGTCCCGTTACGTAATTCGCCGAACGAATAAAGAAAAGCACGGCGTCGGCGATCTCTTCGGGACGGCCAGGGCGCTTGACTGGCGTCAGCGCGACGGGGCCTTCGTTGGTTTGCGAATAGTCGCGTTCATCGAAAGGAATGAAGCCGGGGGCGACGGAGTTCACGGTGATGTCTGGAGCGAGCGCCTTGGCAAGCGCGCGCGTCATATGAATCACGCCCGCTTTGGAGGCGTTGTAGTGGACGTGTTCCGCCCAGGCCTGGAGACCGCCGAGCGAACTCATGTTAACGATGCGGCCGGGAACGGCGATCTTGCGCATGAGCCGTGCGGCGTGTTGGGCACAGAAGAATGCAGCCTTCAAATTCACCGCATGTACTTCGTCCCAATCGGACTCGGTGACTTCAAATACATTGCGCCGCGTGAAGCGGGCTGCGTTATTAACCAAAACATCGAGACCGTTCCAGCTGGATTCGATGGAGGAGAACATTTCCGCGATATCGGCGACACGGTCGAGCCTGGACTGCAAGAGGAGGGAGGGCAGCCCGGAGAGTTTCGTGCATTCGGCGGCAGTGGCCTCCGCTTCCGCGCTAGAAGTCGAGTAATGGATAGCAAGCTGCGCGCCTTCCCGGGCGAGGCGAAGCGCAATGCAACGGCCGATTCGGTGTGCCGAGCCGGTTACCAGGGCGCGCTTGCCGGCGATCGCGAAGGGCTCATCCAGTAGTTGCTTCGCCATGGTAGCGTTCCTCCTTGTCCTCTTCCGAGTGGTGCGCCGCTTCGGCGGGCTCCGGGATCTTCCCGCGCCAGTTGGCCAGTGCCCAGAATATCGAGGTGGAGCCGCTGAGCACGCCCGCTACGCTGGCGATCGTACGTAGCGGGAAGTATTCGGAAGCCGCGCCGGCCGCAGTCATGGAAAGCATCATTGTGCCCCAATTGAGAGACTCCATCGTCGAAAAGACGCGGCCGCGGAATCGATCGTCGACATGGCGCAGTAGCTTGGCCATGTTGAGCACGCTTGTGGTCCCGACGGCGGCCCGCGACACCCCAATCCAGAAACAGGCTGCCCAGAAATTCGCGGCCTGAGCGAACAGGACGTAGCTAAGCCCGTGCACGAAATAGCAGATGGCGATGGCGCGCTTGTACGCATCGAAACCAAGCCTGCGTCCAAGATAGTGCCCCAAGGGCGCGCCGCAGAGCAGACCAACGCCGGCGCAACTCCAGATGACGCCCGTTCCGGCGGCTCCGCGGGCAAACACTTTCTCGCCAAAGAGGCTGAACATCACTTGTGCCGTTCCGCCTCCGCTGGCCCAGCCTACGTTGATCAGCGCGAGTGCAAACAGCAGCGGAATGCTGCGTAAATAGCGCAGACCGTTGAGGTAGTCTTCATGAGGTTGGAGGGTTTTGCGCGCCTTTCCGATGGCGCGGCGGGCTATAAAGGAGCCTTCCACACGCAGGCGTGAGATGCAATAGGCCGAGACGACAAACGATGCCGCGTTGAACAGAAACGCGGTGGCGTAGCCAAAGCCCATGACACTGGTGCCGCCCAGTAGCGTTCCTAGCGTGAGCGCGGTCCACTGGGTGGTTTGCGTAAGCGAGTTTGCGGTGTGGAGTTCTTCTTTGCTGGTAATGACGGGGAGGATGGAGGCGCGTCCGCTTGTAAAGAACGGCGAAGCGAACATCAACGAGAAGCTCAGAGCGTAGAGCAACCACGTGTGCGGGTATCGAAGCGCGAGCAGGAAGCAAACCGCTATTACGGCGCGGAACAAATCGCTCAGGATCATGAGCCGTTTGCGGTCCAGCCGGTCGAGAAGAACGCCGGCGACTGGACCCGCGGAGACGACGGCGACGGCGCGTGAAAGCAGCACGCCGCTCACGACCAATCCAGAACCCGTTATCTCCAGGGCGAGGTGGAACACAGCGATGGTGTTGAAGTGATCGCCGATTTCGCTGACAATCTGCCCGAACCAGGTGTATCGGTAGTTGCGGTTGCGGAGGAGAAGATGCCAGAAGTCGCGCATCTAGTGCCGTCCCGCGACGAAGACGCCGCTCAAGACAAGGCCGCCGCTGGCTAGGAGGCCGACGGTAACGGGCTCGCCCAGAATCACCACGGCAAGCAGCGTGGCGACCAATGGCTGAGCGTAACTTTGAAGCGAAACGCGTGAGGCAGGAATGTAGCGCAGGGCGTAGTAATAAATGGATAGGCCGAGCAACGACGGGATCCATGCCATGTAGATGAGGCT
>DASRHX010001016.1:0-3834 GCA_035650295.1 Bryobacteraceae bacterium
GCGTCACGGCGATCGAAGAGGGCAAGTCGGAGCCTATCCGCGAATACATTCTCGTCCGGCGTACTGGCTTCACACCGCTGGTGACGGGGCCGGTGACTCCGCAGAGTTCCGGTGCTGGTTTCGCCGAGGGCGACGGCGCAATGACCGACCGTCTGGCGCGCCTTTTGGCCGACCAGGGCATCGAGGTCGACCGCGCCACCGCTGAGTTCACCAACGGCGGCAAAACTTATCCAGCGGGCTCGTACCGCATCAAACTCGCACAGCCGGCCAAGCGGATGATCCGCACCTTCCTCGACGCCAGCGTGCCCATGAACGAGGAATTTTTGCAGGAACAATCGCGTCTTCGCGAGAAAAGATTGCCGGATGAAATCTATGACGTCTCCGCGTGGTCTTTGCCGCTGCAGTTCAATGTAGAAACCGTCGCCGCAAACGCCGAATCTCAAGGCAATTTCACGCGTCTTCCGCGCGAGGAAAAGCCCATGGGTATCGCGCCCGCCGCGAGGGCCACGGTCGCCTACCTCGTTCCATGGAACACAGGCGGAGCGCGGTTGCTCACCTCCGCGCTTCGCGCGGGCCTTGCCGTTCATTCCTCGGACAAGTCCATCACCCAAGCCGGACGCGTGTTTCCGCGAGGCACGCTGATCTTCAAAGTGAAGGAGAATCCCTCCGTGCTCCATGAGGCGCTTTCGCGCATGGCGCGCGAATCCGGCGCCGAAGCCGTGGCCACCAACACTGGCTGGGTAGAAGACGGCGTGAACTTCGGAAGCCGATTCGTCACGGTGATGAAGGCGCCCACAGTCGCCATCGCCTGGGATTCGCCGGTTACCTCTGGATCGGCGGGACATACGCGTTTCGTGCTAGAGCGCCAGTACGGATACCCAACGGTTCCCGTACGTACAACTTCCCTCGCGGCGGCAGACTTGAGCAAGTTTCAGGTCATCATCCTACCCGATGGCGCGTACGGCGCCACGACGCCCGCGGCGCTCGCATCGCGCCTGCGCGACTTCGTGCGATCGGGCGGCACCTTGATCGGATTCGCTGGGGCGTTGAACTGGTTGAGCGATCCCAAGGTGGGCCTGCTTGCGGTGCAGCGCGAAACGCAACCGCGAGAAAGCACGCCGAAGAAAGAACCTCCCGAAGCCACCGTTCCCGGCAAACTGCTCGCGAAGGAAGAGGATTTCCGTAAGGCCATCACGCCGGAAACCGAAGCGCCCGATTCGACGGCCGGGTTCATCGCGAAGGCCACGCTCGATGGCGACCACTGGGCCACGGCCGGCGCGCAGCGCACGGTGCAGGCCGTCGTCAGCGGCAACGACATCTACACGCCGGTCAAACTCGACAAGGGTATCAACACGGCGGTCTTCGCCGGTCCCGGTGATGTCCTCGCCAGCGGCTACTTGTGGGACGCCTTCAAGAAGCAGCTCGCCTTCAAACCGTTGATGATGGTTCAACGCGAAGGACGCGGCCACGTAATTGCCTTCACTGCCGACCCGAACTTCCGCGCTTACCTCGACGGGATGAACATCCTGTTTTTGAACGCGGTATTTCGCGGCCCCGCACACAGCCGATGATCACCTCGCGCGCCGTTATTCTTCACGCCTCGCGGGCCGCCGTCGATTGCGTTGCCGAGTATTACACCGCTCATGCGCCGGAAATCGAGTTCACGCATCTCCTCGACGACGGCATCATGCGTATGTTGCGCGCCGAAGATTGGCCTAACGCGATTCGACGTCTGGGAGCGATGGCGGAGATGGCTCGCACCGAGTATGGCGCCACGTGCGGTGTACTCACTTGTTCGGCCGTTCCACCCAAGGCTCTCGATGAGTTGAAGGAGTGCGCGACGATTCCACTGTTCAAAATCGACGAACCGATGGCCCGGCTCGCCGTGCGTACGTCGCCCGACATTGGCGTGCTCTCGACGTTTCCCGCAACACAGCAAACCACCCACGACCTGCTGGTCGCCGAAGCCCGCCGGGCCGGCATTCAGATCTCCATCGAAGAGCGGATGAACCCCGCGCCGCTGGAAGCCCTGCTCGCCGGCGACCGCGACACGCATGATCGTTTGTTCTTTGAAACCTGCGAAAGCTTCGCACGCGGCAATGTGGGAGTTCTCGTGCTCGCACAGGTTTCGATGGCGCGCCTGGCTCCCGCCGTGCGGGAGCGGCTGGGGATTCCGGTGCTGGAGAGTTTGTCGACAAGTTTGGATGTGTTGCGGCATTTGTGTGCCGAGCGGCGCTGAGCGCTCACCCCAACTTCCGGTAGTAAAACACCGTTGTGTGTAACTCGCCGTCGCCACTGCGCGCATAGCCGGGCACTTCGCCGTAGGACTCGTAGCCCAACGACTGACACATCAGGTCGGCCTCGCCGCCCTTACGCGTGTCCATCATCATCATCGTGCAGCCTAACTTCTTGGCGGTCGCCTCAGCCTCGGCCATCAACTGCTTGGCGATGCCGCGCCGCCGCGCTCGCGTGTGGACGAAGAGTTTCATGGCCTCGCAGCGGTGATTGCCGTTGGCTCGCTTTTCGAGGCCGAGTTGGACGGAGCCCTGGACCACGCCGGCTTCGGTAGCCACGAGTACAACTCGCGAACCATCGCGAACGGCGTCGATGACGCCACTCCAATACTCGCGGGCTTCGTCCTCAATGAGAGGCGGCATGAATCCGATGGACGCCCCGCTGGTGACTGCATCGACGATGAGGCCGGTGAGCGCTTCGATCTCCGCCTTGATCTGTTCGGCGGTCATCGAGTAGATGTCAATCAATCTCCACCCCCTTGGTTTCCGGCAAAGTCCACACCATCAATCCTGCCAAAAGGTAGAAGCCTGCATTCAATCCCAGCGCCATGCCGAGACCGCTTGCGTCGGCCACCCGCCCGATGGTCACCGGCGCTACCGCGGCGAGGGCGCGCCCGAAGTTATAGGCGAAGCCCTGACCCGCGCCGCGCGAGGCCGTCGGATACAACTCGGCAAGCATGGTGCCGAATAGGGCGAAGCTTCCGGTGCCGAGAAATCCCACCGCCGGACCGATGATCAGCAGGACGCTTTCCAGCGACGCCCCCGCCCAACGTGGAGCCATGCCATAGATCGGGATCACCGCCGCGGCGCCGGCCACGTAGCAGAAGAACGTGATGCGGCGGCCGAAACGGTCGGCTAACCAGCCGAAACACCAATAGCCCAACAGCGAACCGGCCTGGACGGCGATGGTCCAACCGCTTGTCTTGAGCAAGGCAAGGCCCGCACCTCCTGCCTCCATCGGACTTGCCAGGAACGAAGGCAGCCATGTGAACAAGCCCCAATAGCCGAAAAGCATCGCCGTGGCGAGCGTGGTTGCAATCAACGTTCGCCGCAACAACACGCCACGAAATAACGACAGAAAAGGAGCGGGGCGCTCCTGCTTCAGCCACACTTCGGGTTCACGCACATGCCGCCGGATGAGGAAGGTCAACAGCGCGGGCAGCACGCCGATGAGGAACAGCACGCGCCATCCCCAACGCGGGAGAACGAGCGCGGCAAGCGCGGCAGCCAACATGTAGCCGAGGGCGAAGCCCGACTGCATCATGCCAATGGCTTTGGCGCGGTGTTGGGCGGGCCAGCTTTCGGCCACGAGTACGGTCCCGGAACTCCATTCACCGCCCAGGCCAAGCCCGACCACGGCGCGCCACAACATAAGCGACCAGAGTCCGGTGGAGGTCGCCGACAGCGCCGAGCCGAACGAGTAGACGAGAATCGTGATCATCAGCGCCGGCCGGCGCCCGATCCGGTCTGAGAGCACGCCGGCGCCGATACCGCCCGCCGCCGAGGCCAGCATCGTCGCTGCCATCGCCATTCCCGCTTC
>DASRHX010001017.1:0-3432 GCA_035650295.1 Bryobacteraceae bacterium
CATCGTATATCCATCGGCATTAACGGCGTTAGCGACATCAGGATCATTCAACTTCAAACCGTGCGCCTTCTTCCATTCGTCGGGAATGCCGTCCCTCGCGGTGTCCACTGGCGGTTCACCGGAGGCATAGGCGGGCCAGCCGCCTACTTCCTGTTCGTCATTGATGATCTTACCCGTGCCGTTGCGCACATTCGAAACGATTCGCGCGTCCACCGAGTCGCGTTTGGGGCGAGTCACCCCGGCGTTCCTGAGGACCAACTCAAAGGCCTCTGCGGCGGATTGCGTCTGCACCGGCGGCGCGGGGAATGGCGTCGAGCTTTGCAGGGTTCGCGGAGCAAGGACGCCTTTCCAATTGTCCCGGCCGACATCGGGCTTCCCGACCATAACGTTTCCGTCAACGTAAATCGAGGACGGCAGGATGACTTTTGGGTCGGCAATAAACGCGGGCGGACGCTGAGTGGTGGAGGGGCCTGGACGCAAATAGTTGTTCACGTAGTTGAGGGTGCGCAGGTCCCCGTAGCCGGCGCCATGGCCTCAGTCATAGATGACGTTGTTCCGGAAATCACACTGCACCGTAATATCGCCCCAACGCGGCACACGGCTCTGCATGTGGGCGAAGAGATTGTGGTGCCAGGTGCTGCGGTCGCCGCCTACACCGGTCGAGAAGGCATGCCGCTGTTTGTTGTTGCCTTCTCCTATGATGCACCACTGCACCGTGTAGCGGTCGAGTGACCCGCCGGCGGTCAGCGTTTGGGGGTTGCCCCAACTGGCCGAGCAATGGTCCACAATGAAATTCTCGCTATCGGAAGCGCGGAAGCTCTCGCCCCGGAACTGGCCAGTGTTATTTCCCGCGCGGATGCGCAGAAAGCGGATGACAACGTCATGCGTTCCTGACAATTCGAGGGCAGCCGCGTCGCTCTCGGTTTTCTTGATGCAGATGCCATCACCGGGCGCCGTCTGGCCTGCAATGGTCAGGTAGGGCTCGCGGACTACCAACCCCTTGGTTTCAATCAAACCGCCAACCCGAAAGACCACCGTGCGCGGGCCTTTGGCCTCAATCGCCTCTCTGAGACTGCCCGGACCAGAGTCGTTGAGATTGGTCACGAACAGAACCTTGCCGCCGCGTCCGCCCTTCGCATACCCGCCATAACCCTCGGCGCCGGGGAATGCCAGGGGCGGCCCCCCGATGGGGGTCTGCTGCGCATCCACCTGGCGGTAGTACTCCCGATAGGCGGATTCGACAATGGCCGGATCGAACTGAAAGCTCTTCGCCTTCCTGTCGGTCACATACGGAAGCATTCTTCCATCGGCAGCCGCAAGGCGCGGGCTGGTTAGCATAATGTCGCACTTACTCCGGCCGCCGCGATAAGTGAGTTTCCATTCGTAAGCCTTGCCTTCGAACTCCGCCCGCACCGCAGCGCCTTCTGGCAAATCGGTAAACTCGCCTATGCACTTGTTCGGAGCGCCGATCAGCAGAATGTCGTCCGAAGGAGGCGCGGCCAGCAAATGGAGCACCAGCCTGCACGTCCCCAAGCCGTTGCCCTTGTTATCGGGAACGGGGAACCTGACGCGCCCCTCGCTCTTGCCCCACGTGAAGATCGGCGTCACGCCCTCGGCGTCGATATCGAAAATCAGTTTGGTCGCGCTCGGTGGCGGCTCTTTTTCCGCCTCCAGATAATTATACACGCCAACACCAAGATAGTCCTCCACCGCGATGCCGGACGCCTTCGACCCGACGATGTGCAGCGTGCAATGGCTGCCAGACGAATGGCCCAACATGATGCGTTTGGTGACCACGGTGCCGCCCTGAATCTCGATGGTGCCGTGGCCCCGCTGGCCCGGCCCACCACCGCCAGAAACAAAGATCATCCCGACGAACAGTTGGCCCGACTTTACCACCAATCGCCCATCCGACCCGTTGTACTTGCCAACATCCATGCCTGCACTTGCGGTCAACGAGGGCCCGTTCAGGATCAGGGAGGCCAGACTATTGCCACCGTCACCAACAGCCAGGCGGGTCACCAGCGCGTTCGTGTGGGCGAGAATCACCTCGCTGGGCTTCTCCCTCGTGCCGTTGATCCGGGCTTCGGCCGTTCGCGACGGCAGTGCGCCGCCCCACATGGCGGCGTTTTCCCAGGCGCCCTCACCGCCCTTCCACTCGACCGTCGTTCCCGCCCATGACGCCGTCGCACTGGCCACGGTCAAAAGGCCTGCGGCGAGCCGGGTCACGGCTTGAAGCGCCGGTGCCACGGAGTTCGCCTGAGGAATGGATCTTCGGTGCGACCAGAACCGGTCCAGTGAGCCTGGGCTTGTGCTCATGGCGGCGGGCATACCACGTTTCCAGGGGGCCGTCAATTACACCGCGACACACATTCTCCCTCAACGGTGCGAGGCATCGCCACCTCTTCACACTTCTCACTTGTTAATAGAGCAGGCCGGTAAAAATGGGGTAGACGTCCACGCGCCCGCCGCGCGGAAAATACGTGTTCGCCGGGAGCGTGAAGCGCTTTTCGGTCTCGCTGAAGGTTAAGGTCGTGGTGGAGTCGGCATTGTTGGGATCGTAAGCGAGAAACCGCGTTTGGCCTTCGGATCTTTCGGCGCCGTAAACGAGCAGCGCGTGGTTTATCGAGAGGCTCGGAAAGCGCACGATATGAACGATTTGAGGGCGATGTTGTTGGAGATCGGTGAGTAGTTCGTTTGCAGTGCGGTGCTGATGGCGGCGCGTCAAAGGAAAAATCATCCGCCAATGGCCGCGTTGGAAATAGCTTTGCCAGGCGCCGCCGCATTCCCGTTGAAGCAGCAGCGCATGATCGCGGCTGAACTCGCGCAAATTCGCATAGCCGGGGATCACGATCTTTTCCGCCTCATCCGATGGCTCGCGCGGGCTTCGGTCAAGGACCTTGCGCACGATCTGCGTGTAATTTGTCGCGCGCGGCAGCGTGGCGTCAAAACGGGCGTGATCGAAAAATTGGCGCGCGGCGCGGACGACTACAAAGCAATGGTGCGCGTAGGTGGGCGGTGGCTGGCGTTTGTTCGTGATCGTTTTCCCCGTGGCCGGGTCGAGGCGGTACTCCCACACGAGTTGGTTGGAATAGGAAAACGTGTCCGTCTGAAAGCTGAATGGTCGCGAAGAGTTCGAAGTGGTCGAAGTGGCGCAACCCGCTGCCACGAGCAGAAGCACCAAACAGATTGCGCGCGGGGCAATATACACTTGCGGCTCAAACTAACTTCACGTACCCAAGCTGACAACAATGCTTTACGAACGGTGGCGGCAAGTCGCGCGCGAGCACGCAAAAGAAATAGCCGTGTTCGACTTTTCGGCCGGCGAAAAAGTGACATTCGCGGATTTGGCGGACTCCATAGAGCGCTCTGCCAGCCTGGCTGACGCCGTCGTTTTTCCCCAGGGTCACGGACTCGACTTCGTTCGGACCG
>DASRHX010001018.1:0-12206 GCA_035650295.1 Bryobacteraceae bacterium
AAGGATATAGTTCATTGCCGACCAAAACAGCATGTAGACGGCGCAGATTTCCGTGCAAGCCCACCGGCGCCCGGCGGCGCGGGCGAGCGAGACCAGGAAGAAGGGGATGGCGATGCAGATGTTGCGGTAGAAGAGAGCCGAATGCTGGATGACGCGCGGCGAGGACTCCATGATGAAGGTGAAGACGTTCACCACCGTCATACCTGCCACATAGAGATAGAGCCACTCGAGCTTGTGGCGGTCGCCTCCTTCGGCTCGATTCATACGGCCGAGTACAAGCAGGACGGTGCCGAGCATGACACCGAACATGCCCAGCGCCAGGACGGTGTGCGGCGGCGAGATGATACGGACGTCGAGGCCATAGGCATTGTGCCACCAGTCGTCGAACGGCGCCGAAGTGAGCATGGCGATTCCTCCCCAGGCGCCGATAAAGGCGCCAAGCGGCCCGCGGAAGCCCCACATGCGGACGCTCGAATCGCGCAGCGGATGATTGCGCTGGAAAGTGGTGGCGAGGATGAGATAGCCGCAAGATATGCCGGCCAGCACTCCGCACATATAGATCATGATGTGAGCGGGCGTGAGAAAGCTGTCGCGGCCGATGGTGCGATGCCACGAAATATCCCAATGGATGCCGACCATGGAACAGGTGATCGCGGCAACGGCGCACCAGAGATACCAGGGCACAATGCGCGCTTCGGCGGCTTCCTGAAATGTGACGTGCGGCAGAGTTGTCGCGGCTTGTGCCATGTGAAAAGGAGTTCCTTTATGATGGTAGCTCCGCGAAAGGAGATGCATGTTTTCAAAGGTGCTGCGGCGCACGCACATGTACCTGGCTTTGTTCCTGGCGCCGTGGGTAGCAATGTATGCCGTGAGCACGATGGTGATGAATCATCGCGGACTGTTCGTCGGGATGTATGGGCGTGGTCCAGCGCCGTTTGAGAAGATTCGCGAGGTGACTTATCCAGGTGAGTTCGCGGACGGAACGAGTTCGGAGGCGATGACCGAGGCGATTCTGCGCAACGTCGGCTTGGAAGGCGCTCACAACTCGCCGATGCCAAGGCCGGATGGAACGCTGGTTTTCCAGCGCCAGGACATTCTTCGGCCCTACCGAATCACCTATACGCCGCCAGCGGGAACTGAGGCGGGGAAGGTGCTTGTTGAGCGGGCGCGATTCCAATGGAATTCGTTCATGGGAACGATTCACAGGCGGCGCGGATATCAGCAGCCGTATGCACTGGATGATGCGTGGGGGTTCATCGTGGATCTGTTCATCGTGGCGACGGTGGTGTGGGCGCTGTCGGGTTTGTGGATGTGGTGGGAGATGAAGGTGACGCGGAAGTGGGGGGCAGTTTCGCTGGGGGCCGGCGCAGCGCTGTTCGCGTTCTTCCTGGTGCGGCTATGAACTTCCCGCACTTCAATCGAAGGCTTCACTTGTATTTGAGCTTGGGGCTGCTGCCATGGGTGTTGATGTATGGCATAAGCAGTTACTTTTTTGCGCATCCGGAATTGGGAAGAGCGTGGTATGGCGAGAGGATGAGGTGGACACAACGGGCCTTCATCGCCGGCGTTCCCAATCCGGAGCGGCACATTCCCGCGGCCGGCGCACCGCCTGAGGAGATGCGCGAGTTTGCGAAAGGCGTACTCGCCTCCGCCGGGTTGCGCGACCTGGCTGATTCAGCCAGCTTCGGCGCGTACCGCACTGGGCCGAAACAAATCAACGTATATGTCTATCGTTTTCTGGGATCGACGCAGATTCGCTTTAACACGGACACGCAGAACGCCGTGGTGGAGGAGAGTACCTTCCGCTGGGATCACTTCTTCACGGGAATGCATTCGCGTGGTGGGTTTGAGCAGGACGGTTTCTGGCAATATGCCTGGGCCGTGGTCGTCGATGTCGCGAGCCTTGGCTTCCTGTTGTGGGTGGCGACGGGCCTGTATATGTGGTGGACTCTTGGAGCACGGACAGCGCGGGCCTGGGGGTGGGTGGCATTGCTCGGCGGAGTGATCAGCTTTGTTGTGTTCCTGATGAAACTGTAAGGGCCGCGCACGGTATCCGAAGACGGCAAGCGAAGCCATTCCGTTGGATGCGCGTACGGTCGCGTCAATGGCAGAAGGCTTAGAGTTGGTTTCGCAGGAGGAGTTCCGCATCGGGTTGTCACATCGATGGGAGGACTACGCCAGTTACTGGATGGCGCTGCAACGCGATCAGCAATAGGCGCAAACGGTAACCTCTTCGCCATCGAACTTGCGGAAGTGGAATCCCGCGAAATCCTCCGTGTACGTGGACGCGATGTCACGAAGTAAGTGGATGGCCACCTGCTCACCGAGCTTCATGCCTTCGACCATATCGCTTCGAAAGTGGATGCCCGCTGCGTTACGGGCGGTGCCGATGTTGGAGGCGAGTTTGTTCAATTCGCCCCCGATTGTCAAGGGCGGGCCTTCGTAGGGATAGAGGAAGTTACCATCCGTTGTGACTGGTTTGGGAATGACAAAGTCCTCGTTGAAGTACGCCTTCATCATCGTGACCAGGCAACCCGCGACCGTGGCATGTCCCGACGGATATGCGGAGTGGCCGGGACTCCCTTCGGGAAAGGCTTGCGGCAACAGGTAGGAGCCGTGAATGGCCGCGGACTCACGGACGGCCTCCGACTGCAGCAACTCCGTGTGGAGCGGATAGACAGCCTTTTGGGCAAGGTGCATGTTGAGGCGGCACGCGATTGCTTCGGGGCGGGCCCGGCGATGGACTTGCCATTTCTGGTACCACGCGGCAAGGTAGGCGGGACGGGCGGCGCGGCCGATCCAGTCCAAGAGATCGGGAGGTCCGAAATTGATGTAACCCTCCTGCGTCTTGTTCCACCGGTAGAAGTTCCAGTCGTTCAATGCTTCCGGGCCGAACTCGATTCCAATGAGAGCGGCATTCGCATAGGGGACATAGCTGACGTCGAGCCACACATAGGTAGCCAAGTCCCGCAGGCACTTGATGTAGCTGGTGACTGGCGCGTAGCGAGGCGGTTCACCTTTGGTGATGGCGTTCTGTGTCTGAAGGTACGAGTCCATCTGAGTAAGGTGATTGGTAGCCACGGAGAAGACCTTCATCTTTTGGGAAAACGTAATGTTGCGCTGATTGACGTCTTTCAGCAGAAACTGTGAAACGAACGGTCCGTTCAGATCGCCGGCGGGAAATCCCCGAAACAGAGTGCCGGGAGTGACACTGCCGGCCACCTTCGGTCCGTGAAAATCCGCGAGACGGCTCAGTTCGCCGGCGGCGCGGCGAACATCAGGATCGATCGAGTAGTTGGCGAAGTTGACGTCGCGCAGATTGGACATCCAGAACAACTCCACCATCTCGCCCGCAAGTTCCGCGGAATCGAAGCGTGGCGCGGGCGGAATTCGTAACTGGGAAGCGTCGACGCCCATCATTTGGTAGCTATGGCTCGCTTGCGGGGTTTTGAATCGGAACGGCCCGCCCATCTGAATGGCTTCGTATAGCTTTGGGTCGCCAGAGTCGGTGGCCGCGCGAAGACTGGCGTACGACGCGGCATCCACTTCTCCCAGGCCATTGTGGCGAAGTAACTTTGAGTAAGTTGCAACTTTATTGGAGTAGCGCTCCTCATCTCCGTTGGAAGCGTGGGCCGCGGCCGGCATATCCAGGTAATAGTGGGCGAGACGAAGGCGCATGTCGCGGGATCGCGTTTTGCGCGCGGATTCATCGTTCGTGTCGCCAACCGCCGCCCGGCCGCGAGGCAGCGTTCCAGAAAGCCCGGCGGCCGCGCCCACCATGGCCAGAGTGCTGAAGAAACCACGGCGGGAACGGAATTTGCGCTTCATGGGTGGATGATACACTGGCCACCAATGAGACTGCGAAGTCTTTTAGGGGATGGCCGCATCCGCACTGGAATTTCCGAGAAAGATGGAGTGAGAACTAATGGACTACAGCGCAAAGTCAACAGTGGATGAGATCCGTGAACGCTTCGACTCCGACGTCGAGCGATTCAGCAACTTGGAGGTTGGACAGGTGGCAGCGATGGATTCGCGGCTTATGCTCGATCTGCTTGCCGATACCTGCGCGGCGATGAGGCCAACTGCGGAGTCGTTGCTGGATATTGGCTGCGGAGCGGGCAACTACAGCTTACGGCTACTCGATTCGCTTCCGAACGTGCGACAGGTGGCCTTGATGGATTTGAGCGAACCTATGCTCGATCGGGCACGCCAGCGCCTCCTGAGCGCGCGTCCGGCATTGCAATTGGAGACTATGCAGTCCGATGTGCGCGAAAGCGACCTGGGCCGTGAGCGATTCGATTTCGCCGTGGCGGCCGCCGTGTTTCACCATCTTCGCGGCGAGGGCGAATGGCGAATGGTTTTTCGCAAGGTTCATGATGCGTTGAAGCCCGGCGGAGCGCTGTGGATTGTGGACATGGTGGAGCACTGGCAGGAACAGGTGCAACAAGTTGCTTGGAGCCGCTACGGATCGTATCTTTCGAGCCTGCGCGATGAGGCCTATCGCGACCATGTGTTTGCCTACATCGCCAAGGAAGATACGCCGCGGCCATTGGTGTGGCAGCTGGACCGTCTCCGCGAGTCGGGTTTCGGACAGGTCGACGTCCTCCATAAAAACGGTCCGTTTGCACTCTATGGGGCCTATAAAGTATGAGCGCTGCACAGGCGCGGATCATTCCAGCGGGCGAGCAGGATGTGCCGCTCATTCTGGAGATGATTCACGCGTTGGCCGAGTATGAGCGGCTTTCGCACGAAGTTGTAGCGACGGAAGAAATGCTGCGCGAGAGCTTGTTTGGACCGAAGCCGGCGGCCGAGGTTGTCTTCGCCTATGACGGTCAGGAATGTGTGGGGTTCGCCGTGTATTTCTCGACCTACTCTACATTCCTGGCGCAGTCGGGAATTTATTTGGAAGACCTTTATGTGAAGCCGGAGGCGCGAGGCAAGGGTATGGGATTTGCGTTGTTGCGGCACCTGGCGAAAGTGGCGAAGTCGCGAAACTGCGGGCGGCTGGAGTGGTCTGTGTTGAATTGGAATGAACCGTCCATTCAGTTCTATAAGAAGCTTGGCGCGGTTCCGATGGACGAGTGGACGAAGTACCAACTTGCGGGGGAAGCGTTGGGGCGATTGACCGAAGAGGACTGAGCGGATGACTGGTAGCCGCGAAATACTGCAGGTTGTTTGAATAGCAGTTTACACTGACACTCAGTGACCGTAGAACATTCTTCACAAAAAGCCGGGCTAGGCCTGCTCACACTGGGCGCGCTAGGCGTGGTGTTTGGCGACATTGGCACCAGCCCGCTGTACACGCTGAAGGAGTGCCTCCACGCGAGCGGAGGAGCGCATGCGACCGAAGCCGACTTATACGGAATCCTTTCGCTCATCTTCTGGTCCATAACGCTCGTGGTGACGGTAAAGTACCTCACCTTCATTCTGCGCGCCGACAACAAAGGCGAGGGTGGAATCTTCGCATTGCTTGCTCTTGTACCGGAAGAATTGCGCACAGCCCGGCCCGGCCACATCTCCGCAGTGGCGGTTTTCGCCGCGATGGGGGCCGCGCTGCTTTACGGCGATGGGCTGATCACGCCGGCGATTTCCGTGCTTGGCGCCGTAGAAGGATTGGCCGTGGCCGAGCCGGCCTGGGCCACCTACATTGTCCCGCTCAGTTGCGTGATTCTGATTGGATTGTTCGCGATTCAATCGCGGGGAACAGGCACGGTCGGTTTTTTATTCGGCCCCATCATGTTGATTTGGTTCCTCACGCTGGGCGTATTGGGAATCTATCATCTCGCCTTCAATCCGGAAATTCTGACTGCCGTTTCACCGCACCATGCCGTCGGATACTTCAGCCGCCACGGGTGGCCCGGATTGCACATTCTGTCTTCGGTCGTGCTGGCCGTTACGGGCGGTGAAGCGCTTTACGCCGATATGGGACATTTTGGCGTGAAACCGATCAGGACGGCATGGCTATGGATCGTGTTCCCCTGCCTGATTCTCGGTTACTTCGGCCAGGGCGCGCACGTGTTGCGAAATCCGGAGTCGGCTGCGAATCCGCTGTTCGCAATGGTGCCGCAAGGTCCTGCGACCATCGCACTCGTGATTCTTTCGAGCATGGCAGCGGTGATCGCGTCGCAGGCGCTGATTTCCGGATCGTTTTCGCTCACGCGCCAGGCTGTGCAATTAGGATTTTTTCCCAGGTTTGACGTCCGGCACACTGCCCACGAAATGGAAGGGCAGATCTACATTCCACGAATCAACTATTTCCTGGGCATTGGATGCGTCCTGCTGGTGTTGATATTCCGTGAGTCGACCAGGCTGGCGGCCGCCTATGGCATCGCGGTTTCGGGCACCATGGCGATCACCTCGGTCATATTCTTTCTGGTCGCGCGCAAGTCGTGGAATTGGGGACTGGGCAAGGCGCTTGCCGTCCTGGCCGGATTTCTGGCTCTCGATCTTCCGTTCCTCGCGGCAAACCTGGGCAAATTCAAAGATGGGGGTTATGTACCGATCCTCATTGGCGGCGTCGTCCTGGGAATCATGGTGATTTGGAATCGCGGACGCTCCCTGATGGCACACAGGACGCGTATGAGATTTGCGTCGTGGGCAGCGGCTGAAGCGCGGGTGAATCAGCGGTTGGCGGCGCGCGTTCCGGGTACTGCGGTGTTCATGAATTCGAATGCCGACATGTTGCCGTGGCCGCTTGTGCGGCATGTGGAGCGAAGCCGTGCATTGCAGGAAACAGTCGTACTTTTAACCGTGAAGATCTCTGGAGCGCCCACGGTTCCGGAAGAGGAGCGGTACACGTGGGAACTGCTCCCAAACGGGTTCCACCGCATTGTGATGCATTTCGGATTTATGGAAGAGCCGAAACTGCTCCCAGTGATCGAGCGGGCAATCGCGGCAAATAAGATTTCTTTTCCCGAAGACGAAGTTACTTACTACGTTGGGCGCGAAAACCTAATTGCGTCCGCAAAAGGCCAGATGGGAGTCGTTACCGAGACCATCTTTGCCTTTCTTCATAGAAACGCCGTGCCAGTGGATCGATTCTTCGGGCTTCCGCCGCGGCAAGTAATGGAATTGGGGACGCAGATGGATTTGTAGTCAATACAGCGGCGGCTCGCCTTCAGGACGTGTTTTCCAGCGGCGGTGCATCCACAGCCATTCTCCTGGATAGGCACGAATGACCTCTTCGAGTTGGGCATGAATTCGTCGCGTGTCGGCGCCGGCGTCGCCTGAAGCATGGAACGGCGGATAGAACCTCAGGATGTAGCGGTTCTCCTCGGATGACCAAATTGCAAAACCGGGAATTATGGCGGCCCCTGAATGTGCCGCGACTTTTGCGAAGCCCGGCGAGACGCAAGCGAGAATACCAAAGAAGGGAACAAAAATCCCTTCCGCCGCGGCTACGTTTTGATCGATCAGGATGCCAACGGCTTCATTGCTCGATAAAGCGCGAAGGATCCCGCGGGCATAATCGCGCTTTTCAATGACGCGGTTGCCGGAGAGGGCGCGCAGGCGCGTCGCCTCCGCATCGAGAAGTGGATTGTCGAGCGCGCGCACGACCACATGCATGGGTTCCGTGAGCAGGCCATGTGCGAAAGCGCTCAGCTCCCAGTTTCCTAAATGAGCGGTGGCGAACAGAACCCCCCGGCCGTGCGATTTGGCGGCATGGAAGTGCTCCAGGCCATCGTAGCGAATCCAAGATGAAATGTTTTGGCGGTTGATGGAGGGCATGCGAGCAAGCGTGACGAGAAGCCGCGCCAGCGAACAGAAACTCGCGCTCACAACGCGCCAGCGAGCCGTCTCGTCGAGATCGGGCAGGGCGAGGACAACGTTGCGCTGCGCGATGCGGCGAAGCCTGGGGATGAATAAATCGAGGATCCACACGTAGAAACGCGCAAGAGAGAAAGCAAACGAGCGAGGACCGATTCGTAAGGTCCCCAGCAGCGCGCGCACAAGGGTCCATTCGAGCCGGTTGCGGAAAGAGCTGCGCTGCTTCACAAAGGGGTGAGTTTACTCGATCCAACCGCCGCCGAGCACGAGCTCGCCTGAATAGAAGACCGCAGCCTGGCCAGGCGTGACGGCGCGCTGCGGTTCATCGAAGCGGACTTCCATGCGAGAATCACCCAACGGTTGAAGGGTAGCCGGGGCAGGCAGATGCTTGTTCCGGATGCGCACGTTGGAGCGCACCGGACTCGATGGCGGCGCAATCGAGATCCAATTGACCTCTTTCACTTGGAATGTGGCGCGAAGGAGCTCGTCATTTGATCCCACTTTTACCCGTTGCGTGGCCGGATCGGTCGAGATGACGTACAGAGGCTCGCCGGCGGCGACGCCCAGCCCTTTGCGTTGGCCGACCGTAAAGTGATGAACACCGGAATGGCGTGCAAGGACGCGGCCGTCACTGGTTACCACCTCTCCTTCAACCTGGGGCGCCGACTCGCCCTGCTCCTTCAGGTAGGCGTCGAGGAAGGCGGCGTAGTCGCCATTTGGGACGAAACAGATCTCCTGGGAATCGTTCTTTTCGGCAGTGGGCACGGCGAGTTCGCGAGCCAATTCGCGAACGTCGGGCTTCTTCATCTCGCCCAATGGAAAGAGCGTGCGCGAAAGCTGATCCTGCGTTAGGCCCCAGAGGAAATAGGTCTGGTCCTTGGCGGGATCGGCAGCGCGAAGCAGTTGCCAACGCGAGGTCGCTTCATCATAGGCAATGCGGGCGTAGTGGCCAGTAGCCACCCGCCGCGCGCCAACGCCTTCTGCCATATCGAGAAACTGGTCGAACTTAACGAAGTTATTACAGAGCGTGCATGGGATGGGCGTGCGTCCGGCCAGGTACTCGGCCACGAACGGGCGCACCACCTGCTGCTCGAAACGATCCTCAAAGTTCACGACGTAATAAGGGATGCCAAGTTGGTTGGCAACCCAGCGCGCATCATAGACATCGTCGAGCGAACAACACCGCCCGGTTGCGCCCTCAACGGCGATTTCGGGCAGCCGGCGCTGATTCCATAACTGCATGGTCATACCGACGATTGGATGTCCGTCGCGACGCAGCATGGCGGCGACAGTGGACGAGTCGACGCCACCGGACATGGCGACCGCGATGAGATCGCGGCTCATTGCGTCACCTCGGAGTAAGTGGGTGATAACTTGCGCAGGTGTGTCACACATGCGGTGACGGCATCGACGAGTAAGTCAACCTGTTCCGCGGTATTGTCGAGGCCGAGTGAAAAGCGAATGCTGGATCGTGCCTGCTCGGGTGTGAGACCCATGGCCAGTAGCACGTGCGATGGCTCCACGGAGCCGCTCGAACAGGCCGCACCAGTAGAGACGGCGAAGCCGCGAAGATCGAGCGCAATGACGAGGGACTCGGCGGAGATGCCTTCGAAGCGAATGTTTGTAGTGTTTGGAAGTCGCGGGCTTTGGCCGGCATTGACGTGGGCGTCTTGCACGTGGGTGAGGATGCCCTGCTCCAGGCGGTCGCGGAGGTCGCCCAGACCGGAACGCGGCAGTGTGACCGCTGCTCCCATGGCCGCGGCAAGTGTGACGGATTCTGTTCCGGCGCGCCGGCTGCGCTCCTGCCGTCCCCCGAAGAGGATCGCCGCGAGTTTCACACCTGGGCGAACATAGAGGGCGCCACAGCCCTTAGGAGCATTCAGCTTGTGGGCGCTGACCGAATACAGGTCAATGTTTGACGACGAAAGAGAAAAGCGGAGTTTCCCCGCCGCCTGGACGCCGTCGGAATGGAATAGCACGCCGGCTTCCCGCGCGATAGCGGCGAGGGTGGCGACATCGTGCACGGCGCCTGTTTCGTTATTGGCGTGCATGACGCTGGCGAGCACGGTTTCCGCCTGTAGCTGGCGGCGGAAAATGTCGGGATCGATCAGACCGTGCCGATTGGGTTGGAGGTAGGTGACTGCCACACCTTCCCGCTCCAATTGAGCGCACGCCTCAATTACGGCTGGGTGTTCGACGGCCGTCGTGAGGACATGCTTGCGAGGACGCGCGTCGTTGCGGACCGCGCCGAAGATAGCGAGATTCGCGGCCTCGGTGCCGCCGCTCGTAAAGACGATGTCCTTCGGTCCGCAGCCCAGAAATGCCGCCACATTCGCACGCGCCTGCTCGTAGAGTTGACGGGCGCGTTGGCCGTCCTGATGTATGGACGATGGGTTGGCCCATGCCTCGTCGACCGCACGCAACAGGGCTTCACGCACGGCAGGTGCGATGGGTGTGGTCGCGTTATGATCGAAATAATACCGGTTCACGCGCAGGCCTGTCCTTGCGAAGGCTTCACTTATATTGTAATGCCCATCATCACGCTCACTACGGACTTTGGATTGTCGGACCACTATGTCGGGGTCATGAAGGGGGTGATTCTAACGATTGCGCCAAGGGCAACTGTGGTGGACATCACGCACGATGTGCCTCCCTATTCGGTGAGTGAGGGCGCATTCCAGGTGAGCGAAGCCTGGCCGCACTTTCCCAAGAAAACGGTGCACGTCGTGGTCGTGGATCCGGGCGTGGGCAGCGAACGGCGGCCAATTCTCGTGGAAGCCGGCGGCCATTATTTCGTGGGACCGGACAACGGTGTCTTGGCACTCGTTTACGGAGGTACCAAGGCGCCGGGCAAATCAAAGGTCCGGCATATCACGAACAAAAAGCTGTTTGGAAAGCAGATGAGTTCTACGTTCCACGGACGGGATGTGTTTGCCCGGGTTGCCGCGCATCTGGCAAAGGGGTCGAAGCCGGCGCTGGTGGGACCTCTGATCGAAGACTATCTGCGTCCGCGCGCGGAGAAGCCGGTTCGAACGGGACATCGCGTCTGGCAAGGAGTGGTTCTGCGCATCGACAGATTCGGCAATCTCATTACTAACTTCTTGGTAAGTGAGTTTCCGGCAGTATTAGAAAGGCCGTTTGTTCTGATTCCCGGGGTTGCGCGCGTGGAAAAGCTCATTGGGCACTATGGCGAGGCCGGCGTGGGGGAGACGGCGGCGATCGTGGGAAGCTCGGGGTATCTGGAAGTAGTGGCCAATCAGGCGTCTGCGGCAAAGATCCTCGGTGTCGGTGCCGGCGCGCCGGTCGAGTTGTCTCTTTATTAACGTCTAAGAATTTGCGGGACATTTTCTGGCCACCGCATTAGAATCTCCCTAGTACGGAGGTTCGTTGAATGCCCAATCCAGAAGTTTCGAACTGGTTCGGAGATATCGTCACGCGGCCGAAGGTGGTCGTGGAGGCCAAGTCGGCTGCGGCGATCGCGAAGATCCTGAAGGATCCCCAGAAGTACCCTTCGCCTGTGCGCGCGTTTGGTTCCCATCACTCGGTATCCCCCGTCGCCGCGGCCGATGGCGGGACGATGATCCGAATGAAGGGAATGAACCGCATTCTGGATATCACGGCGGATACGGTGACAGTGGAAGCCGGCGCCATTTTGATCGATGTCGCCCAGGAGCTGAAGTCGAAGGGCCTGCAGTTTTACGTCAACACCGAGATTGGCAACCTCTCAATGGGATCGGCCGCCTGCGCCGGCACAAAGGACGGCTCGATGCCCGGCGAGTATGGTCAGGTGGGTTCCTATTGCATCGGGATGAAGATGGTGTTGCCGTCGGGCAAGACGCTGGTGGCGACGGAGGCGAACGATCCGGAATTGATGAAGGTATTGCGCTGCAGCTACGGTGCATTCGGCATCGTGACCGAAGCTACCTTCCGAATCCGGCCGATCCAGCCAATGGAGGTTTCGCACGAGACCTTTTCGGTAAAGGACTTTTCCGCCAAGCTTCCCGAGCTGTGGGCGCGCGGCTACTCGATGATGTACTACATGTTTCTGTTCGACGAGCACGTGACCGTCGAATTCAAGAAGTACAATCCGAAGGCCAAGGGCAAGCCCGATGAACATGTGTGGCCGCTGCGAAACTATCTATGGGCTCAACTCGGACCGCTCACCTGCTTTCAGGCCGAGCGCGACATCGCCGACAAGACGGCGCGCTATAAGCTGATCGACGGCTACGGCGCGATGTGGCGTTGGAACCTGGAGAACTTCATTCGCAGCAAGAATACGATCGCAACGGATCAAATGATCCGCTACCCGGACATCTCCAACGATAGCCGGTACACGTTCAGCCTGTGGGCGTTTCCAGAAGAGACATTCCCAAAGATTCTGCCGAAATACACGAAGTGGGTGAAGGATTACTACAAGACGAATGGCTACCGGACGAACA
>DASRHX010001019.1:0-13201 GCA_035650295.1 Bryobacteraceae bacterium
GCTCCCTTTATCTTGACGGTCAAGATGTGATGATCAAGTGAGCACCTATGTCTCTGAACCCAAGACGGGTCGCCGCTTGTCGCACTGCCGTTACCGGTTCGACGCAGACGTCCGATGGCTCATCCAAGCGGGTCACCTCAATCATCCAAGTGGTCCCTGCCACCCTCTTTTGTCTCCTCATTCTTTATCCGCGTCCATCGGCGTCCATCGGCGGCTAATTGTCATTCACCGGTCCTCTTCGCCCACATCTCTCACCCCCTCACGCACATACCCGCGCCCTATTTCCTGGCCCCCTCCGCCCCATGTGACTCTTTAGTCGCTATGAATAAACTTAAGAAACCGATTTCTGAAGCCAAACTCCTGGCCAACCGCGCCAACGCACGCAAATCGACGGGCCCGCGCACGCCCGAAGGCAAGGCCCGCTCCGCGCGCAACGCGCTGACCCACGGCCTCACCTCCTCTCTCAACCACGGCCTCACCGCCCAAGACCTCACCGCCCTCGGCGAAGACCTCGACCTCCTCCCCTCCCTCATCCAGCACTTCACCGCCTCCTGGAACCCCGTCACTCCCTACGAACTCATCCTCGTCAAGCGCCTCGCCGAGATCCAGGTCCGCCGCGACCGCTGTGCCCGCATCGAAACCGGCCTCCTCGACCCCAACATTGGCCTCGTAACCAGCGACCACTCCAAGCCCACCATCAACTCCGCCATCGCCGACGCCTTTTCCGCGCGCGAAGCCAGCTTCGTGAACCTCTCCCGCTACGAGGCCAACCTCTCCCGCGAATTCGACCGCACCCAGAAGCAACTCCTCGCCGTCCGCAAAGAAGCTCTCCCGCCCGTCGACATCCTCAACTTGTCGCGCCAGGGCCGCGTCGAAACCGCCGCAGGCGGCTCGCGCCAGGACCGCGTCAAATCCGGCGGAGACGGTGACAAAACGGACCCAATCTCCCTTGGAAACAAACGGAAACCACCCTTCGAAACCATCCGTACGGGCGAACATGTGCCCCCACCCGAACCCGTGAAGAAACACGTCGAACTCGTCTGGATCGGTGCCGACGGCAAGGAACTCGAAATCTTCCGCCGCGACCGCGAAGAACCCCTCGACGGGCAGTCAGAACTCCGCCGCTGACGCCTTCATCGGCGTCCATCTGCGGCTAAATTGTCCGAAATTTATAAAGGCCTATAGCACGTCCGCGTCTCGTTGCACTCGTAGTCGTCCACGATGCGCCCGTCCGGCCCCGTGCACGTCTGCGTCTTATGGCACCAGAAATTGCGGTCGCCTGAATGCGGTACGGAAGGGTCCCATTCGGCCTGAATGTACAGACCCTTCCACCGCAGGAGATCACAGCGGTCATCCTGGATTGAACTCGCGCCTGTGGTCTCCACCGTTACTCTCTCTACGCTTTGCCGGCTGCTGCCAGCAGTGCGCGTTTGACGGCAACCGCCGCCAGGTGCACCTTGTATCCGTTGTCGGAAAGCGGCTTTGCGCCCGCCACCGCCGCCTTGCCGGCGGCCGTGGCAGTCTCTTCGGTGATCGCCTTGCCGGCGAGCGACTTCGCGGCTTCGGCGGCCACCACGGGCGTTGGCCCCACGTGGCCCATCACGATTTGAGCCGACGCCACATTGGCGCCCTTCATCGTGAGAACCACGCTCGCCGCCGCCAGCGGCCAGTCGAGGCCTTCTTTGTTGCGTACTTCGTAGGTCGCGTTCTTCGTGCCCTTGGCTGCCGGAATTTCGATCGCGGTCAGGATCTCGTTCGGCTTGAGATCGATCTCGCGGTCCGTCTCCGCCGCCGGAGACTTGAAGAAGTCGGCGGCGGCAACCTCGCGATTGCCAGCGGCGCTGGCGATCTTCAGCTTCGCTCCCAGCGCGATCAACGCCGGGCCAAAACTCGAGGCGCTGACGAACTTGGCCGGGCCGTCGGTAAAGATGGCATGAAACTCGTTCTGGCCGCCTTCCACCAGACTCTTGCCGTTCTTCATCGCCAGCAGGCCGAAACCGTTGCGGAAATACCAGCAGCGTGGGCGCTGGCACAGGTCGCCGCCCACGGTGCCCATATTGCGAATCTGCGGCGAACCCATTCCACGCGCTGCCGCCACCAGCGAAGGGTACTCGGCACGCACGAGCGCGTTCTCCATCAACTCGTCGACGGTGACCGCCGCGCCAATGCGCAACCCGCCGCCGGATTTCGAGATGCCGGAAAGCTCCTTGATCCCCTTGATGTTCACCACGCGTTTTGGCGTGGCAAGGTTGTCCTTCATGGAGCTGATGAGGTCGGTTCCGCCCGCGAGCACGGCAGCGTCGGACCATGAGCTGCCTAGCAGGCCGAGGGCGTCCTTCAGGGTTGCCGGTGAGGCATATTCAAAGGAATGCATTAGGCGAACCTCCTTGACGTGTTGTGCAGTGCGTTGAGGACGTTCTTGGGTGTCAGTGGCAGCACCGGAACGCGAATGCCGATGGCGTTGGTCACGGCGTTAGCAATGGCGGCGATCGTCGGTACCGTGGACGGTTCGCCCACGCCGATAACGCCGCGCTTGTCGTGCTCGGGCGTGACTTCCATCAGCACTTCGATTTCGCCGATGTCGCCCGCGCCCGCCAGCTTGTAAAACTCCATGTCCGCGTTCAGGAAGCGCCCCGTCATTTCGTCCATGACGCGTTCTTCCATTAGCGCGGCGCAAATGCCCATGATGATGCCGCCGTACATCTGGCTGTCGGCTGTCTTGGGATTTACCACCATGCCGACATCCTGAACGGCCACCACTTTGTTGATCTTCACGATGCCGGTTTCCGTGTCGACGGAAACGTCTGCCATCTGGCAGCCGCCGACGCCGCCCGTAGTCAGTCCGCCCGGATTCCGCGGATCGTTGGCTCCAGTCTCGACGATCGGACTCACGCCCAGCTTCGCGCAAGCCGCCTTCCAGGTGAGCGACTTCGCTGCGTTGCCCTTGACCTGGATCTTCGAGTCCACCGCTTCCAGTTGCTCGGGCGGCACGCCAAGTGTTGGCGCCACCGCGGCGAACAACTTTTCGAGCGCGTTGACAGTCGCCTTTCGAGTGGAGGCTGAGACGCCGCCCACCGTTGTCGAACCGCCGGATGCGCCGGAAGGCGGGTAATTGTTGTCGCCCAACTTCAATGTGATTGCGTTCATCGCCAAGCCGAAGGTTTCCGCGGCCACCTGCGTGATGATTGTCCTCGTACCGGTGCCGAGATCCTGCGATCCGATCTCGATTAGCGCCGTGCCATCTGGATGAATCGTCGCCCGGCATTGCGAAGCATGCCCGGCGCCGCCCCAAGTCCCAATAGCGAGGCCGAGTCCGCGTCTCACCGTGCCTGTGGAGGAGCCTCGGGGCTTCCAGTTCGTCTTCCACGCGATCATGTCCGCGGCCTTCGTGATCTGGGCTTTGTACACGTCGGCGCGCACGGTCTTGTCCAGGTTCTTCAGGAAAAAGTCGACCGGGTCCATCTTTAACTTGGCGGCCAAATCTTCCATTGCAGCCTGCGTGATGTAGCAGACCTGCGGATGGTTCGGCGCGCGCCAGGCCCGCGATGCGCCGTTGTTGGTCGAGACCGCCGTGTGATTAATGCGGCGGTTGGCTACATTGCGGAAGACATAGGGCAGCAGGTCGGCGTTTAGTCCGCCGCCGCCGAAACCGCCGGTCATCCAGGTTGTCGAATCCCAGGCCGTCATCTCGCCGTCCGGCTTCGCTGCCAGCTTGATCTTTGCGAATACCGACGGGCGGACGCCGGCGATGGTCAACTCTTCGCGCCGGTCGAGGTAGAACTTCACTGGTTTGCCGCCGGCCATCTTGGACAGTTTGGCGGATTCGCGGCCCCAATTGTCGGACTGGAATTTCGAGCCAAACCCACCGCCGATGTGGTCCTGATGAACATGGATGCTGGTGGCGGGCAGTTCGAGTTGCTTGGCCAGGTCGCCGCCGACCGCCGATACGTTTTGCGTCGAGGGCCAGAATTCGATCTTGTTTGCCGCGCCGTCCCAGGCCACGGTCTGGCCATGCGGCTCGAGACAGCAATGCGTAATGACGGGAATTCCGTATTCGGCCTCGTGCGTCACCGCGCCCGCCGCGCTAAACGCCGCGTCGGGGTCGCCGGTTACTTGCTCGCCGGCTGGTTTGCCGCGCACACCGGCCTTCGACAGGCTCTCTTCGCGAACCAGGTGCGGCAGAATCTCATACTCGACTTTGATCAGGCTCAAAGCCTCGCGTGCCTGCTCTTCGGTTTGAGCCGCGAGGAATGCAATCTCCTGGCCCGCCCAATTCAGCTCCGTGCCCGCGGGAGCGACGACGGTCACGGCGGCGAAACCGGGAGCCTTTTCCGCGGCAGAGGTATCCACGGACTTCACACGCGCATGCGCGTGCGGGCTGAACAGGCCCACGGCGTGGATGGTGCCCGCCGGCCTCACGTCGGAGTTGTACTTGGCTTTGCCGGATGCTTTCTGAATGCCGTCCAGCCTTGTGATTCGCTTGCCGATCAATCGGCGATTTTCCATCGGCGGATAGCTGTAACTAGGCATTGCTTCCTCCACTCTTGCGTGCGCCCGAAGCGCGCAATTCTTTCGCCGCTTCCAGAATGGCCTTGCGGATGCCGACGTAGGTGCCGCAGCGGCAGAGGTTGCCGCCGAGACCGGCCTTCGCCTGCTCATAGGTCGGGTTCGGAGTCCGATCCAATAGGCCCTTGGAAGCCATCACCATGCCCGGTGTGCAGTAGCCGCACTGAAGGGCATCGTTGTTGGCAAATGCCGGCACGATCGGATGCGGTTTCGCGCCCGCCGTGAGGTTCTCGATGGTTTCGATCTTCTTGCCGACCGAATCGACGGCCAGCGTGGTGCAGCTATACACCGTCTTGCCGTTTACGATCATCGTGCAGGCCCCGCAGGTGCCACGATCGCAGACGCGCTTGGCGCCGGTAATCTCCAACCGTTCACGGCAGGCATCGAGCAAGGTCGTCCGCGGTTCGACTTTCACCTTGGTCGGCTTACCGTTGATCGTCAGAGAGATTTCGGCTTCACCGGGCCCCACTAAACCCGCGGGAGGGGCCGCATCCGCGGGTTGTTCCAGAAGTCCACTGCCCACTGCTCCCGCTGTCGCACTCGCGGTTCCGAGAAACCCGCGGCGCGAAAAGCCGGAAGAGGCGGTGGGCTGGAGTTCTTGTTCAGGCTTATGTTTAGAACTCACGCCACACACTCCTTACGTTCAGAAAGAGGTTTTGCCAGAGCGATCAACACGGTGCTCCGCCCTTGAGACGCTAATAACGACGCAACTATACCACGATTGAGGACGACGAGAGAGCGCCGGATGTCACCTCGAAATGTGTTTTTCTTCAGGGAAGTACACTCGAAACATTGATCCCTCTTTCTTCGCCCCGCCGGTAGCCTCTCCGCAGCTGGGGAAGTTTGTTACGGAACAATCAAACAGCGTATAGTGGAGAAAACGGGGCTGCTTCAAAAAATTACTAAGGGAGTCTATTGATGCGATCATTCAGAACGCTATTCGTGGGTCTCGTCGCCTTGGCGCTACATGCGCAGACGACGTCGACCACGATTTTAGGTACCGTAACCGATCCAACCGGCGCATCCGTGCAAGGGGCCAAAATTGTGGCCCGCAATATAGGCACCAGCGTCGCCACGGAAACCACAACCACCAGCACGGGCGACTACGCCCTTCCGCTGCTCGCTGTTGGCGAATACGAAGTGACCGCCGAGATGGGCGGGTTCAAGGCCGAGACCAAGAAAGGCGTCCGGCTGCAGATCAACGAAAAAGTCCGCGTCGACTTCCAGCTACAGGTCGGCGCGCAGACCGAACGAATTACCGTCAGCGCCGAAGCGGCCACGCTGCGCACCGATGAGGCGAGCGTCGGCGGCACCGTCGAGCAGCGCCGCCTTGTCGAACTTCCGATGAACGGCCGCAACGTCGGCAGCTTCGCTACGCTCAATCCTGGCGTCCAGTTTGGATCGCGCGGCGGCTACGACGGCCAGACCGGCGGCGGTGGTGGCATCCCCATCCCCGGCCAGACCATTGCTATCGTCGCTAACGGCCAGCGCGAAACCAGCCAGCACGCCACGCTCGATGGCGTAGTGGCCACAGAAGCTCGCGTGAACACTGTCCCCTTCTCGCCTTCTCCGGAAGCCATGGAAGAGGTGAAGGTGCTCTCCGGCAGCTACTCGGCCGAGTACGGTTTCAACTCCGGCGCGCAACTCGTCATGGTCATGCGCTCGGGAACGAACGAACTGCACGGTTCGGCCTACGACTTCATCCGGAACCAGAAACTCGACGCCGAAGGCTTCTTCCAAAACTACTTCACGCCCGCTGGCGTAGCGCGTTCGCCGAAGACCGCCCTTCGCCAGAACCAGTTCGGTTTCGTCGTCAGCGGCCCAATCTACATCCCCAAGGTTTACGATGGCCGAAACAAGTCGTTCTTCATGTTTAACTATGAAGGGCGCCGCCGTCGCGAACCGGGCGCGATCAACACCGCCAGCGTGCCGACGCAAGCCTTCCGGAACGGCGACTTCAGCTCTTTGCTGAACCGCCGCAACGCCGCGGGCGCGGCATTGCCGGCTGTCAATATCATCGATCCTACGTCGAGCCCCGCCGCGCCGCTTCCGTTCGCCGGGAATATCGTCCCGACGTCACGGATCACCTCGGCCGCCCGATCGCTTACTAATTTCTGGCCGCTGCCGCAGTTTGCCATCAGTGATGATGCCTCAGGCGCGATCAACTTCCGTAACCCCGGAACGTTGAACCTCGACGACAACCAGTACTTCATGAAGTTCGACCACAACTTCTCGGCGAATGACAAGGTGTTCTTCCGCTATGCGACGAACATCCCGAAGTACTTCAGCATTACGAACAACCCGAACTTCAGCTATCTGGTGGAAGGCCGTAACAATAACTACGCTTCCCAGTGGCTGCACGTGTTCACACCGCGCATGATCAACGAGTTCCGCTTCGGCTACACGCAGTCGCGCGACGATAGCTTCAACCCGCGCGCCAATACGGATTTCACCTTGCCGAGCATTGGCATTACCGGCTTCAACGTGCTGACAGACGGCAACCGCCCACTCACCCCTCGTGAAGTGGGCATCCCGGGCATGAACGTCACCGGGTTTACCGGCCTTGCCGAGCGCGATGGCGGCAACGGTTTCGACGACAACAAGCTGTATCAGATCAACGACAACGTCAGCTACACCACGGGCGCGCACACGTTCAAGGCTGGCTTCGACCTGCGCCGGGTCACTCTGTTCCGCGGCGCCGCCAACGTGCCGCGCGGCGCGTTCAACTTCTCCGGTAACGTCGCCGGCAACGCCTTCGCGGCATTCCTGATGGGAACGCCCACCTCCACCGAGTCTCCCGAAGGACTGCCTCTGACCGACGTGAAGCAGTGGCGCACCGGCTACTACTTCCAGGACGACTGGAAAGCCTCGCGCAAGCTCACCGTTAATCTCGGTGTGCGCTGGGAGTACAACACGGCTGCTCAAGACGTTCGCGGCCTGTGGCGCAGCATCGAATGGCGCAACGGCCTGAACGCCGATCCTGAATTCGTCCCGGCGAAGATTCGTACGCTGTACGACTTCTACAAGCCCCAGAAGAAGATGATCATGCCCCGTATCGGCCTTGCCTACCGTCTCACCGACGCCTGGGTGGTCCGCTCCGGTTTCGGCATCTACTACAACGTTCACCAGCTCAACAACTACACCATCCTGAACCTGAACCCGCCGCTCTCCGGCTCGTCGGCGTTCAACAACACGGTGAGCAACGGCGTCCTTGTTGCTGGAGCTCCGGTTTACAGCTTTACCAGCCCGTTCGGCCCGCCGAGCACGACTTCGGCCGTCAATGCGAATACTCTGAACACCGACAACTTCCAGCCGTATGTCGCGCAGTGGAGTTTCGATATTCAACGCCGCCTCCCGTGGGCCACGACCTTGACGGTCGGCTACGTCGGCAGCAAGACCACGCACCTGGACAACACGTCGGAGCGCAACAACCCGGATCCATTCATCCCGGCCGGTCCCACCGACACCGTCCAGTCGCGCCGTCCCATTCAGTTTGTCATCGACGACGGAGTTCGCCGCCCACTTTCGCGCATGCGCTTCTTCGAGAGCGGCAGCAACTCCTGGTATCAGGGCCTCCAGACCTCGGTCCGTAAGGAAATGTCCAACGGATTCCTGTTCACCCTGGCCTACACCTATAGTAAGACCCTCATGGAAGGCTACGGCCGCAACGAGGGCGATGGCATCAACCCCAATTTCGGTCAGACCCCCCGCAACCGCGCCCTGGAAAAGGGCCGCGTCGGTTTCGCTGCCGAGCACATCGCCGTGATGAGCTTCGTATACGACATTCCGGCGCCGTTCGGAATGAACAAGGGTGTCGGCGGTGTCCTCCTCGGCGGATGGCAGTCGAACGGCATCATCACCTTGCGCACGGGATTCCCCTTCACCGTAACGCAAGGCAACATCATCAACACGGCTAACTCGAACGTACGGCCTGACCGTATCGGGTCCGGAATCAACCCCAACCCAACCATCAACAACTGGTTCAACGTGGATGATTTCCGGCTTGTGAGCTGCGCCAATTCGGCCATCCCTGAAACCTGCCATTACGGCAGCGCGGGCACTGGCATCCTCGACGGCCCCGGCGCGAAGAACGTCGACTTCTCGATGTTTAAGAACTTCCGGCTCGGCGAGCGCGCCAAGCTGCAGTTCCGGAGTGAGTTCTTTAACCTGTTCAACACGCCGCAGTTCAACGTGCCCAACCGCGCTCTCAACACCGGCGGCGCATTCCTGCCGACACGTAACGCTTCGGGTCAGCTTGTATTCCCGTCGCAGGCAGGTGTCGTCGGCGGCGTAGGCGCCGTCACCAGCACCATATCGCCGATGCGGAACATCCAATTCGGCCTGAAGTTGTTGTGGTAACTCCGCAGTAATGTGTGGGGCCTGGCGCTACCGGCGTCCGGCCCTCCACCCAATCAATCCCCGTACGCAGCAGTACCCCGCCACCGCCGACGCAATCATTCCCACGCAGAAGATTCCCAAAAGCGCTCGCTCAAAGGTCTCGAGTGCCGGAATCGCCAGCGCCGAAATCCCCGCCAGCAATCCCACCGCGCCATAAAGCCTCCTCATCGAGGCCGGCAAATTAGGTGTGAATGTCATGGTTCCCCCTGGAACTTTTCCTGAACTGCGGTGTCTCCGAACATAGCATGATTCGTGTCTTATTCATCACTACGCTCGTTGCGGCGCTTTGGATTGGTTGCGCCGCTCGCGTTTGGCGCGTGCAGTCCGGTCCGCCCGAATACGCCCTCGCGAAAGGTAAACAGATTGAACCGTACTCCAAGATGCTCGAACGCTTTAACGGCTTTGAAGTGGGAGCGGGGTGGGTGGATCTGCGGCCATTCATGCGCATCCACGTGGCGAACGCCTACTACGAGGCCGGGAGGCCTAAGCGCGGGCTCGATGGCTTTATAGGCACTGAGCAGATCTGGTATCGCAAGCTTCATCCGCCGGGACTCATCGAGGGTGACATCGAGCGCAAGATGCTGGCCGTTCGGCCCGACACGGAACCTCCTGTCGAAGCGCTTCTTCCGGCGGCCAACCGTCAATTCGGCGCATACCGCCTCTTCTTTTCGATCCGCATCAACCGCCGTGGCGCCACGCGCGGCGCGGTGCTGCTCGGCGCACCTACGCAGGGCGAGCTGGAGTCGCGCGCTTCGGCGCTACTTGCCGATCCCGACTCCGTGTGCCGTGAAGGCGCCGCCGAGTGCACGGTTTTTCCCGAAGTTTGTACGGTTTCCCCGCTGGTGGAGACGACCGTCAACGGCGAACAGAAGGTCTTCGTCTGGGGAACACCGCTCTCCGCGGCAGTGAAGAATGCCACGCGAGTCCGGCTCACTCGCCTGCTTGCGGGTAAGCGAGCCACAGTGCCGATCGAAGCCAAGGACGCGAACGCCCTACGCCTGCCGCTGTTGCCAGGCGACGAGATCAGCTTCAATTAAGGCTTCAGGATTACTTTGGTCAGCCCCGGTTCGTGCGAGTAGAGGCGGTCGAACATTTCCGGCCCCTTGTCTAAGGGCACTGTCGCACTAATCATGGGCTCCACTTTGAACGCGCCACGGCCCATGAGATCGAGGCAAGCGGGGTAGTCGTTGGCCGAGGCGCAGGAGCCCTGCAGGCGCACCTCACGCGTGACGATCGATTGCAAAGGAAGCGTCGTGTCCTTGGTCACGTTGCCGATTAAGACCACCGTGCCGCCCTTGCGCACCGAATCGATCGAGGAGAGCACAGTCGCATTCGCGCCCACGGCCTCCATCACGATGTCGGCGCCTTCGCCGGCGGTCAACTCCCGCACGCGCGCGGCGACATCGGCATCCTTTGCGTTGATCGTCACATCGGCGCCGGAAGTCTTTGCGAGTTTCAGCCGCGAATCGTCGAGGTCCACCGAAATGATCAACCCGCAGCCCTTCACCCGCATCGCCTGCACAGTGAGCAGGCCGATCATTCCCGCTCCCACGACGACGCAGGAATCGCCGAGCGATGCCTCGGCCAGATTGGCGGCATGCAGGGCCACCGATACTGGCTCCACCATCGCCGCTTGATCGAACGATACGGTTTCGGGGATAGCGTAAACAATGTGTTGGGGCACAGCCACGAATTCGGCGAATGCGCCATGGCGGCGATAATCGCCGCAACTCACGCCAAGCACGCGGCGGTCGGTACAAAGATTAGGCTGCCCCTTGCGGCAATACATACAACGGCCGCAGTTGATCATCGAATCGAACGTAACGCGGTCGTTCTGTTTGAAACGTTTGACGTTCGATCCGGCCTTGGCCACAGTGCCCGAAGCTTCATGACCCATAATGATCGGAGGAATTCGCCGCCCCGACCCGCCGTCAAAACCGTGAACGTCGGAGCCGCAAATGCCGCACGAGGCCACGCGCACCAAAATGTCATCCGGTCCGATCTCGGGCTCCGGATACTCGACAATCGCAAGTTTCTTATATTCTTCGAGAAGTAACGCTTTCATGAGGACTCCGCACTAGTGTATCGCGGAGCCCGCATACCGACGCGCGACGGTGAGGGAGCGCTCTCGTCTAACGCCAGCGTCCACCGCGATAGCCGCCACGATGCACGATCACGCGCGGTCCGGAGAAGTAGTAGCCGCTGCCCCAGCCTCGGTACGGATAGGCATAACCGCCCCAGTATGGTCCCCAATAACCGGGACCCCAGCCGCCCCAACCCCAGCTTGGGTAGGGCGTGTAGAACGGAGGCCAGTCATTGCGGCGCTGCAGCGTGCGTGGACGGTCGCGCGCCGATTCATAGTCGTTCTGCTGCGCGTAGCGAAACGCCAATGGTGCGCGCTCGGTGGAAATCATCACAGGATCGGAGAGCCGGAAAGTGATTGTGTCCTCGGGGTACAACACCGTCTGCCGGCCACGAGTCAAGAGCACGCCAATCACACCCGCTGCGGCTCCAGCTCCAGCGCCGATGCCGGCCCCTGTTCCGCCGTCGGCGATGGCTCCGATCAGCGCGCCCGCTCCTGTCGCGGTTCCGATTGCTGTCGCGTCGCTGCCTTTCGAGGTGCCTCCGGAATATTTGGCTAACTGGGTATGCATTTGCACGTGGCGGCCATCGGCCAACGTCAGTTCCGTCAGTTCCACGCCGAGGCGCGAAGTGCCCTTCACCTTGCCGGCGCGCACCACGTCGGTAACACGTCCGGTCACTATCTGTCCGCGCCGAGCGACCACCACGCCATCGGCAATGAGCGGCTGCGTGAGTGTGGCGCTGAACAGATCGCCGGGCTGGGCACTGTTCGTCGATACCATCTCATTCACGCGCACCGAGATCCAGGTGCCGGGTGAGAGTTCTAACTGCGACGGCAGCTTACCTGTGGGCACCTCGCGATCGGGCGCGTTGCGGTCGTCCTCACGCGGAGCGCCACGCTCGGGGGTCCGATCACGCGCTTGGACTTGAGCCTCTGTAGGCCAGCCGTCAGACTTTGCTTCAGGTTCGGTTGGTTGGGCCAGCGCCAGAGTACATCCCAACGCTGCTAGTGAGACGAGGGGGAAAACGTTGCGGGTCATGGGAGGTTGCCTCTCACCATCCAAGGGGAGCAATTCGAGTGCCACGAAAGACCCGTTTGTTTTGTGTGTGTTCCGACGAAGAACGGTGGCCCATTTCGGCCAACTGGTGGTGATCAGCCAATACGGACAGGGTAGCCGCCGACCGGCGTCGACTCGACGGGAATCTTCATCGTCTCCTGCCAGGCCGTTTGAACAGGTTCGGGCATGTTCGCCATAACCCTCTGGATCTCGCCCAGGATTTGCTCGACGACTTCAGGCTGGTCGCGTCCTGATTCGGCACTCTCAGTCGGGTCCTCGACCACGTCATAGAGTTCAGGACGCGGTAGGGGCAAGTTCTGCCGGGCACTGAGCGGTATGCTGCGCAAGTAAGGCGGAAGGTTGTAGCGCGATACATGCAATTTCCAATTCCCCATGCGGGCGCATTGGATGTGGTAGCCGTCCATATAGAGGAATGGTGCGTGTGGCACGGCGGCCGTCTGGCCTGAAAGCAGCGGCATGATGTCCACGCCGTCCAACTGCTGTGTTGGAAGTGGGGCCCCGGCCAGCCGGGCGAAAGTCGGCAGCATGTCCATGGTTGTAGCCATCGAATCGAGCACCTGACCCTTTGGGATCAAGTTCGGGCACTTAGCAATGAATGGAACGCGGAAACCGCCCTCCATGGTCTGGCCCTTACGCCCGCGCAGGCCACCGACGCTGCCTTGGTACCAGGGACCGTTGTCGCTCGAGAAGACGATCAAAGTGTTCGCCTCCAGCCCGTTTTCCGCCACGGCCTTTACTATCTGTCCGACGCTCCAGTCCAGCTCTTCGACGCAGTTTCCATAGACGCCCATCGGGTTGTTACGGCGGAACCTCGCCGAAGGAGCCAGCGGAATGTGCGGCGAGCTTTGCGCCATGTAGAGGAAGAAGGGACCGTCTTTCGACCGGCGGATGAAGTCCACGGCCTCTTCGGTGTATCGCGCTGTCAACCCTTCGACAGGCACGTTTGGAATTGTCACGGCGCCGTTCACAATGAACGGCAGAGGACTCATGTCATGAGAGTAGGGAATTCCAACGTACTCATCAAAGCCGCGTGCGTTTGGCTGATACTTTGCCTCGTTGCCTAGATGCCACTTACC
>DASRHX010001020.1:0-21490 GCA_035650295.1 Bryobacteraceae bacterium
GGCCGGATGCCCTGAATCACGACCTCAAGCGGACCCTTTTCGATTCGCAATGCCGTTGTGCCGGTAAGCCCCGATCCTCGCACCGTAGCTATGAAGGTGGATCCGCGCTGGCCAGTGAATGGATGGATGGAGAGAATCTTCGGATCGACGCGCGTCTGCCCAGCCAGAGGAAGGCAGATCAGGCCAGCGATTGTTAGCCAGCATGCGCGCATGTTTGAGTATGAGTCTATCGCAATTAGAGGCCCTGCCGATGCCCTCTTGCGGCATTCGCCGTGTATCGTCCATCAGCCGACTAAAGGCTAATCTGTGGCTGAATGACAAAGTGGCCTAAGGCCCATTCGCCCCTCGACAACGGCACGCAGCGACCACCCAGTAGTGGCGTACCAACAATTTGGGGGTTGGTTTCGGCGTTCCTTCAGATGGTCAGGACGATCTTCCCCGCGGAGTGTCGGCTGCGACTGAGTTCCAACGCCTCCTTGGCCTGCATAAGGGAAAAAACGGCCTGAATGAGGGGACGGAGCTTGCCGTCGTCGATGATCTGTCCGATCTCGGCGAGCCGCCGACCGTCCGGCTTGACGCCAATCATCGTTGCGCGCACGCCCTTTTCCCGTGCGAGGTCTTGCCGCGGCTCTTCGGTCAACGCCACGAGAATGCCGCCCTTTCTGAGCACTCCGAACGATCGCTTCTGCGAATCAGCGCTCACTGGGTCGAGTACTACGTCCACGTCGTGAACGTGATCTTCAAAGCGCGTCGCCTTGTAGTCGATCGCTTCATCACAGCCGAGTTTTCGGATCAGATTGATATGCTCGACGCCGGAAGCGGTGCCAAACACTCGCGCACCGCTCGCCTTTGCGAGTTGCACGGCCATCGACCCGACTCCGCCAGCGGCAGCGTGGATTAGCACCGTCTGACCGGCGCGCAGCTCCGCTGCGTCAAACAGCGCCAGGTACGCGGTCAGCGCGCAGACGGGTACGGCTGCCGCGGTAGGGAAATCGACTGTCCTGGGCTTGGTTGCGAAAGCAATTTCATCGCCAATGGCAAACTCCGCATCCGCGCCGTTGCCCGAAAGGTCGATCATGCCGAAGACTTCATCACCGGGCTTCAGCCGATTCACATCTGGACCCAGCTTCTCGACGATTCCAGCCAGCTCCCAGCCCAACGTTAGCGGCAGGCGGTGGTCGAGCCACGAGCGCGCCTTGCCCTCGGCGACCATCCAATCCAAAGGATTCACGCCGGCCGCTTTCACACGGACCAGAACCTGTCCACGACCCGGCTCGGGCCTGGGCGCCTGCGCAACTTTGACACCGGTCGGATCGCCGTACGAGTGGATTCGGGCGGCGAGCATGCTTACCCCCGAATGTTCCCGCGGTCGCTCGCCGCGCGTCGCGCTCTCGGACAATTTGCTGAATGGCGTACCGCCTTCGCGCCACTGCCCCTCAACGGCCTGCGGGCATTGCGGCTCGCGTTCTGATTCGAGCCATCCGCCGGCGAATCCCGCCTGCCGCAATCCGCGCCATACATACGGGCATCGCCGCATGAGATTCCAGACCAGGCCGGTCCGGTAGTTCTCGATCATCATCACGATCGGCCCCTGATCCAAACCGTAATTCAGCGGGCTGACCCAGTCGCCGAAGGTCGGATTCAGGCTGGCGCGCATGCCGTATGCGCTCCGCAAGGCGGGGTAGCCGCGAACAAACTCTCGAAGCGTGTCAGCGACAAGTTCGGGTGCAAACGGAAATGACGCCGCGACCGCGCCTGGCGCCAGCGTGCCATCATCAGGCCCGTCGGGTACACCACGGGCCTTGTACAGCCAGAACTCCCGATCGACGTTTTCGATGGTCTTCTTCGCTAGTCCGGGACCGTCGCTGGCGCTCACACCCCAACAAAGCGGTCCATACCCACGAAACTTTTGCGGATTCTCACGCGCGTAGTTCTGCTGCACCTGCACAGCACGGCGGCTGTTCTCGAAATAGTCGAGGCCCCTGGCTTGCATGAACCCATCCCTAATTCCTTGAAAATCGAGCCAGCAGTGACTGAGCTGGTGAATGAACAGCGGACCTGAGTGGAGGTATTCGATTCCATATAACGTTCGCCAGTCGAATGTCTTTTGCCACGCACGGTAGCACTCCGGTGGCAACGCGAAAGTGGACGATCCAAATCCCAGCACATGCATCAGCAGCGTTTCATCGTATCCCTGATATCGATAACTGATGAAGCCGTTCTCCGGCGTGCCGCCATGGATGATCGTGACATCTTCGACGGTCTGGTCCGGCCAGCCGTTTGCGCTGCACGGAACGCCGTAAAGCGCCCACTGCCAGTCAGCACGGCGAAAGAGCGCGTCGGCGGTTTCACGGATTTCCCTCTCGGCGGGCGCCTCACCGTCAAAAAACGCCCCCGCCGCAAGTATTCCCGCCAGCAGAAGCGCGCTATCGATCGTCGAAAGTTCGCACATCCCCGCGCGGCGGCCGTCTTTCATCTCTAGAAAGTGATAGTAGAACCCCTTGTACCCCGTCACGTCCGGCTCGGGTCCTTGCGGGCTGTGCTCAAAAAATCGCAGCGCGGTCAGGACGCGCTCTGCTGCGTCCGTACGCTTGAGCCAACTATTAGTTACCGCAATGGGATGACAACTCAATCCCAGCCCCGTGGCCGCAATACTGCAAGGCGAATCCTCCCTTGTGTTGTCGGCGACAAGTCCGTTCTCGCCATTGGTATGGTCCAGAAAATATCGGAATGCCGATCGCTGTAACTCAATAATGTCGTCTGGCAACTCCGTCATGCGATTATTCTAGCCGTGCGCGTTGTCTTCGGAAGGTGAACACGGGCGGCGAGGCGCTTGGCCCGCCGCCCTGGAAACGTGCCCAAAGCGTTGCGCGCCGTCGTCGCCAAGACCTTTCGGGAACACGCGGCCGCGAGGGAAGAGATCGTCGGCGTCCTCTCAAAAAGGGGAGCGGCTGATATTGCTGCGGCTCCTTAAGAACTTGGTAAGGGAGGCGAAAATGAATTCACCGTCTCTCACTCAGGCGCGATTGCTGCTGGTCATGCGCTTGCTGAGCTTGAAGCCCTCGTGCCATGTGGACTCGGCGCCGCCGCCGATGCGTGATATGACTGCTTCCACCACATAGGGGTTGCCGTCGCGGGTTTGTTGAATGCCGCGCTTTAGCGCCGCTTCGAGTTCGGCCGGCGTAGTCGCTCGCTCCCCCTTGACGCCTTGGCTTTCCGCCAATTTCGGGAAGTCGATGTCCGGATCACCCAGATACATCCCGGCGAACTGGCCCGAAGCTGCCATGTTGCCGCCGTAGCGATGGAAGCCGAGGCGCACCGCCTGATAGTTGTGGTTGTTCCAAACCACGGTCAGCACGGGCACGCCGTAGCGCGCCTGGGACCAGAACCCGGACGAACTATACATCACCGCGCCGTCTCCTATCGAACAAACGACGAGCCGGTCCGGTGCAGCCAGCTTGCATCCCGTGGCGGCCCCAATACCCCAGCCCAGCGAGTTACCGGTGTAGCTGACGAACATCTGCTGGTCCTCGCCGTAGCCGAAGGGAAAGGCGTCGTAGTGAGCCATTGCCGAATGAGTTTCCGCCGTCACGATCGCATTCTTGTCGATCGTCTTGGCCATGATGTGGGTGAGCTCGTCAGGATGCATTTCCTTACGTCCAAAGTTCTTCCGCGCGGCCGCATCATAGCTCTGCCACATCCGCGACGAGACTCCCTTAACCTCGGCACCCCTCTCCGCACCATACTTCGAAAGTCGTTGCCTGGTGAGCATGCCTTCAAGAGTTGCGCGCAGGTCGCGAATCGACTCTTTCACGTCGCCTACCATGGCGAGGTCCGTCGGATAGTTGCGGCCCATATGCGCGGTGTCGAGTCCGATGCGAACGATGCGCGCGTCCGCGGGAGCCTCGGGCGAAGAGGGCACCACGCGCCCACCGAAATCGCGCGCTCCGACCATGACGATGAGGTCAACGCCTCCCTTCACGTACTCCGATCCCATATTGAAGGTCCCCAGGTGCATTTCGTGGCGCGACGGGAAGCTGCGATAACCGCCGGGGCCTGAAGCCACGGGCAAACCAAACTTGCTGGCGAACGCAACCAGGTCGGCCTGCGCGCCGGACTTCCATACTTCGTCGCCGGCAATGAGCAAGGGCCGCCGCGCCGCGATCAACCATTTCGCGGCTTGTTCCACGGCCGCGGTTTCCGGCCTGACGCGGGAACGGAATAGAAAACGCTCGGCAGGCAGGATCTGAGCTTGAATGTTCTTCGCTTCGAGAGCATAGTTGACTGCCGCGAGGTAGACCGGCCCTCCCGGTTCGGTGGCTGCCACCTTGTAAGCGCGGCGCAGCATGAGCGGAAGGCTCTGCGGCTCGCGGCACTCCCAGCAGATCTTGGTGAACTGGCGTGTGACTTCCTTCTGATCAAAACCTGGGCGCGGGGCGAGCATTCCTTCATCGCTCCATATTTCGTTGTCGAGCATGCCGGCCGTCACAACAAGGGCCGATCCATCGCGGCTTGCATTGTAGAGTTGACCTACCGCCTGCGCGGTACCGGCAATCACGTGAATGTTGACGAATGCGGGCTTCCCGCTAACTCTGTGGTAGCCATCCGCCATCGAGATGACGATGCCTTCGTGCAGGCCCATGATGAGCGGAATTCCGGACGACGGCTGAGCGTCGAAGAATCCAACTTCGAAGGAACCAGGGTTGGTGAACAGGTACTCGGAGCCAGCCGCCTTGGCCTGCGCCATCAAAAGCTCGCCTCCGGTACCGCGGATCGTCGAAGAACCGGGAACAGGCAGGCCCTTGCCCGCATCTTCGGAAGTCTGTAACTGCGCAAGGAGAGACTTTGCTCCCGCGGCGCCCATCCCCAGACCGGTTAGTTTCCTAACAAGGCCCCGGCGTGAAAGACTATCTTCAAAGAATCGCTGGACGAATCGCTGCATCGAAAAGCCTCCACCGTGAAATGTCAGCGCGAAGATCATACAAGGGCCTACTGGCGAGGGCAAGGGATTCGTTCTTGACTGCCCAAACTCATCGTGATATGCCACAGATTGACTATGCGGTTACTTCTAATCAGTTTGCTCGCGCCCATCTGGCTCAATGCGGCGTCAAGTACGCTCGATATCTACTGGGCCGACGTGGAAGGCGGTGCGGCGACGCTCATTGTCACGCCGGGTGGCGAATCCCTTCTTGTGGATACCGGCAACCCGCGGCCGGACGACCGCGACGCCAAGCGCGTTTTCGAGGCCGCGAAGCAGGCAGGCTTGAAGAAGATCGACTACGTGCTCATCACGCATTTCCATGGCGACCACGTTGGTGGTCTCGAATCGCTGCTGAAGATGATTCCCGTAACCAAGTTCCTCGACCATGGTGACTCAGTTGAAGACAACGCGGGATGGAAGACATATCTGAAGTTGTCCGAGGGCAGGCGCCAGTCACTCAAGCCCGGTCACCGAATTCCGCTGAGGGGTGTCGATATCAGGGTGGTAGCCGCGCACGGTGGGCGCATCTCGAAGCCGATTAACGGCGGCGGCGCGAACGCTCTGTGCGCTTCCGCCGAGTTAAAGAAACCGGACCCGACCGACAATGCTCAAAGCGCGGGATTCCTTCTCAGCATGGGCAAGTTTCAGTTCCTCGATCTCGGCGACCTGACGTGGAACAAGGAACACGAGTTAGCCTGCCCCGAGAACATGGCCGGCGCCGTTGACCTCTATCAGGTGACGCATCACGGCCTCGACCAATCAAGCGCTCCGCAACTCGTTTGGGCCATCAAGCCGCAGGTAGCCATCATGAACAATGGCCCGCGCAAGGGTGGCCACAGTCAGGTGTTCGAAACCCTCAAAAAATCGCCGGGCATTCAGGACGTCTGGCAGTTGCACTGGTCCGAGGTCTCCGCCAAGGAGCAGAATGCGCCAGAGCAGGTGATCGCGAATATGACTCCGACAGCCGAGTGCAAAGGGCACTCGGTGAAAGTGTCGGTCGAAAAGAACGGAAAGTATACCGTAACGAACAGCCGCAACGGCTTCAGCAAGACCTATCAGGCGCGATAGGACCGATAACCAAGGCCCTTTTTACCGCTTCACCGTCAGAAATACATTCGCAGCGCTCCTCAACGTTCCAATCTCCGCCACAATCGCCTGATCGCCGTCAGGCACGTCGGGAATCGTCAGGTTGAACTGATACAGACCAGGCGAGACCAAGTTGCCTTTCCCCAGCAACGCCGCCTCTCTGCCACCAATCGTCACCTTTGGCGCTGTCACTACTTCCGGCGCACCGATGAACAATACATCGCTCGGCGTTAGAGGATTCGTCCTCCCAAACCCCGTGGCGAAAAACTGCACGATCTCGCCGGGACGAACGCCTCGAGCCACCCGTGGATCCACTCCCGGCTTTCCTAACAGCGTCCCATCCAGCGCCACTGCAGTCACCAAAAGCCGGCTGCCCTCCGGGAACGGCGCATAGAACGCCGGCAGCACCTCAGGCTTCGGAATCGTCATCGCCGGGCTCGTCCCATACCTGTTGGTCAGCGTCACCTGCACGTTGCCCGTTTGATCGTCCAGTGGAGCCAGCACATTTACCTGCCCCGGACTCACAAAGTAAATCGTTGCCGCCCTCCCATTGATTCTCACGCTGACGCCGTCCAGCGACGTCGGAAGTTGCGTACCAGAGATCGCGCCGTCCCACGTCAGCACCGGCTTCGCCAGGTTCGTCCCGTAGAGAGCTGTCCACGTCGACGCCGCCGATCCCGTTTGCCCGTTGAATGCGTCGGAGATGCCGCTCAACAGCGGCGGATGCGGAACCTTGAACACAAATGCGTCGCTGTCTCCGATGGGCGGATCGCCAAACGGGTTGTCGTGAACGTTGCCCACAATGTAGGCGCCCGCTCCGTCTGTTGCCACTCCAAACGATGAAGTCGCGAACGTTCCCCGTTGCAAATTCCCTGTGTCATTCCCGTTCAGGTCGAAGCGCCATAGAAAAGCCGCACTGCCCGTCGCTCCCGCAGCGTAGACCCATTGTGGGCCGACCGCCACTCCATAGCCAAACTCGTCGTCCGTGGTTCCGAATTGGCGCACCCATAGCGCGTTACCGTTCAAATCGAACTTCTGCACAAAGGCATCGAACAATCCGCCCAACTTGGTCTGGCCGGTAAACGTGCCTGATGTCAGACCGGTCACGTAAACGCCGGAGTTGTTCACGGCAACTCCTCCGCCGTATCCAACGCCATCGGCATTGCTGGTTCCGAACTGTCGCGTCCATGCCGCTGTGCCGCTGGAGTCGTATTTGCGCAGGAAGTAGTCAGACCCGCCTACTACCGTCCCCAAAGCGCCGCCGGTTTCCCCTGCGACGTAGATGCCACTGGAATGCGCGGCAACTCCGTAGGCTTGATCGCCGTCGGTCGTTCCAAACTGCCTCGTCCAGGTCTCGTTACCGGTCGCGTCATATCTGCGGAGGAAAGCATCCAGATTGTTCCCGCCCGCTCCGCTCTGTCCCGGAAGCAGGCCAACGACGAAACCAGCCACATACAGCACGGCCCCATCCATCGAGGCCGAAGTCGCCGAATCGTCCGCTCCGCCAGAGCCCCCAAACTGGCGCGTCCACAATACATTTCCATTCGGATCGTACTTGCGGACAAACGCGTCGGAGCCGCCCGTATTGGTTCCCTGCAGCGCGCCACGCGTGGACCCGACAACGTAGACCCCCGTGGCGTCCGCTGCCACCCCCTGGGCTTCGTCTTCCTCCGCCGTTCCGAACTGGCGGGACCAGATGACGTTGCCGTCCAGATCGAACCTGGTTACGAAGGCATCCCGCTGGCCCGCACTTGTCTGCCCGGAGAATGCGCCATTGGTCGCACCTCCCGCCACGTACACGGTGCTTCCTGTTGTCGCTACCGCTAAGGCGGAGTCCGTGCCGGTAGTACCGAACTGCCGGGCCCACTCGATCACTTGGGCGAACGTGGGTGCCGCCGCCAGCAAGAAAATGAATAACCGAAACACACTTGTGCCGGAAAGGAAAGTAGCGCGGGTCATAGATATTTTTCTCCTTTTCTCCTCTTCTCCCTCTCGATAGCCGGAAAGTGTATACGGAATTTCCACTCCAAGCAAATTCGGATGAAGTTCCTGTTCGGATGAAGTTCCCTGAGCCGGTTATTCAGTTCCTTGGTCCAAGGTGGACAGGTTCCGCGTAGACCAAGTCGCCGGTGCGGCCGTCGTAATACTGAATCACCACGTGCGGACGTGGGTAGGCGACCCAGCGGGCCGTGCCCGGCTCCTTCGGGTTGTTGAAGACGTTATTGATCTGCGCGACTGCGTAGTAGGGGATCTTGCGCAGTTGAACGGGCATGTCGTCCCGGATGAAGCTGGACCAACGGATGTCCACTTTGCGCCCGCGCGAATCGAACACTCCGTTGGGGGGCCTTCCGCCTTCGCTTCTCGCCGGGTGGTTCTGAGAGCCGAGCGGGCCGGACGCGAATTCCCACACGCGATCCGTGACCTTCACCGCCCAGCTATTGTGGAGATCCCCCGTCATGATCATGACCGGCTTCCCGAGAGAATCCCAAAACCGAATCATTTCTTCCCGCTCTTGCAGAAATGCGGTCCAAGCGTCGTCTTTGTTTTCGATGACGCCGCCGCCCGGCGGTCCCTCATGAGGAATGGTGACATTCACGGAAGACGCGAGGAAGAACATATCCGCATCGCTCTTCTTCATCGAGTCGACGAGCCACTCGCGCTGGGTCTTTCCGAGCAAGGACGTGCCCGGCTTGTTCGGATTTTTTGTGTCCTGCAGATCGCGCATGGAGCGCGTGTCCAGTAAGTAGAACTCGACGTTCCCGACGCGGAAGCTGGAGAAGGAGGCACGTCCAACTGAGTATGCGGAGCTCCGGGTGGCGGACGCGGCTGGACGGATGCGGAGCCGGTGAGCATCCAAGACCTCGGCGATCTCATAGACACCGGCGTTGGGGTCCCCATCGCCGACCGGGAATCGCCCGGCATCCACGCCGGCGTACTGGCCGCCCCAATGGATGTGCAGGTTCGAAGCTTGTTTCCGATCCATTCTCACGAAATCCGCCGCTGGATCGGTTAGCACGTCGGAGCCTGCGGTCAGCCGCGCTTCTCCGAAATGAATCGATTGCGAATACGGAACGGGCTGCGATCCGGCAAGGTAATCGAACCATGCTTGCATCCCGATGTCGCGGAACACCGTGCGGCGGTCCCGGCGGCCCACTTCCGCCGTCCCATAGATGTCGTTCAGAATCTCGTGATCGTCCGGTGTGTAGTAGGAGGGTATAACGCGATGCCACGCGGCCAGATTTGCTCCCCGCTCGAGGAAATATTTGTAGTTCTCCCAGACACCCGTAATGGAAGGCGCCAATTGCAACAGTCGAGGGATGGCGTTGTCCCGAAATCCGGTCTGCTGTTTCCAATCCTCGACCGTGAACTCGCGCTTGTCCTCATAGAGCCAATCCCCGTTCATGATCGAGAAGTGGACCTTGCCGGGCAGCGTCTTGAGCATGGTTTCGTAGGCGGGCAGACCCGGTCCCGATCCGGCGCCTGGCTTCTGGTTCGCGCAGGAGCCGAACTGGAATCGAAAATTGAACAGGCCGCGAGGATTCGTATCCGCGTCGCGGTAGTCCGCCTCCGAGGGCAGCGTAAGGAACGAACCATCCTCTCCCACATCGTTTCTTGTGAATGGAACGTAGTAGTAGCGGATGTTAGGTTTCAATCCACTGAGTAGCACCCAGCCGGTATTGTCGCGAGCCGCTGCCGTCGTGACTGGCGCCGATACCTGGTCCAGTTTGTCGGGCGACGTCCCGTAGCGGACCTGAAATGCACCGGGCGTCGAGGTGCGCGCCCAAATGGAGATGCTGTTTGACGTGACGTGCCCGAGCATCGGGCCATGCGTGAGTCGCACCGGCGGTGTACGCGGAGGCTGAGCTGCCGCGGTCGAAGCAAGAAACGCTATGAGAAGACTGTAACGGTTCATATCTCTCCAGTAGATTTGACGAGCTAGCGCTTCGCCTTTTCGAACAACCCGAACGTGAATATGTTCGTTTCGGCGGCGTCGTGATTGCCCGCGAGGGGATTCGACTCCCGCGCAGTGAGCGTTGCGGAAAAAAGCAGTAGCACCACGCCTCGCATAATCCGTAAATGATATCGCCGACGTCGCTTCAACGCGTTACCCCGTCAGTACGGCGTCGGCCGGTGCCCGGAAGTAAATTGTGACGCCGGTGGGCTCGACCGACGTCGCGCGAGGCTGCGGCTTTTCGTTCGGATGCATACCGCCAGAAAAGGGCGCCCAGGCGCTGGTGGAGCATTCCCACGCCGTTCCGTTTACGCGTGACGCGGAGGTGAAGTGCCAGCCTTCTATTTTTTCGATGCGGCCGGCCGAAAGCGAGGCGGAGCCATCCCAGCGCGTAGGCTCGGCGTCCTTAGAGCCGAACACGAGGGTGACCGACTGCATATCGCTTGCCCCAGTTGCGGGTTGAGGATTGGTCACGGGAACCGAAACTTGGGCACGCGTTGGAACTCCCTGCCACAGCCACGCACACGCTCCCAACGCAAGTACGGCGGAGACCGCAATCTGTTTCAGCGTCATGTTTCGCTCCTTGCGGAAACGGTCTCAAAAAACCAGCTTCATCCCGAATTGAATCTGGCGCGCCGAACTCGACGTCTCCGAAATCGTGCCGGCCGGAGCGGTGTTCACCACCGCGTTCGGAAAAAGGAAATGCGCGTCGTTGAAGATATTGAAAAACTCCGAACGGAAGTCCAGCGAGAACCGCTCGCCGAGGCGGAACGTGCGCGCTATGGAGACGTCGAGGTTTACCAATCCCGGACCTTCCAGAACATTGGCGGCCGAGTTGCCGAATGTGAACGGCGCGGGAACGCCAAACGCCGTCGGATCGAACCACCGTTCGGGAGTCCTCTCGCCGCGCGGGAGGTTGCCGTCGCGCAGACGGTTCGGGCGCTGGCCGCCGGTTGTGTTGGCCGGGTTTCCGTTCACTGACGGTGTAAAGGGCAATCCGCGTTGCGCCTCGAAAATGGGAGAGATCTGCCAGCCTCCCACAACCTGTCCCAGCGCTCCTCCGGAAACCCATTTGCGCCCCATTCCAAACGGCAAATCCCAAACGGCCGCGGTGAAGAACCGATGGGGCAGATGCTGGAACGAGAGGCGCTTCTCGGGCGCAAGAATGGTGGTCCTTTGGCCAATGCCGCCTTCCAGAGTTTTGCTGTAGGTGTGTCCAGCGAGTATGGAGAACCCCTGGCTGAAGCGCCGCTCGAACTTCGCCTCCAGAGCCTGATAGTTTGCCTTGCCGAGCGGAGGAACCATCAGGATGTCGGCGAACCTGGGAAACTGCCGGCGCGGATCGTTCGCTCCTGCTCCCGGCGCCGGTTGGTTGATGTCGACCGCGCCCAGTGCGCTGTGAACCGTGTTCGACCCCACGTACGCAAGCGAAACCAGCGAGTTCCAAGGCAGCGAATGCTGCACATTCAAGTTCCACTGGTTCATGGTGCCGTCCGACCAGGAATTGGGCCAGATGGCCGCCAGCGACCGCCCATCGAGCACGTTCGGATTCAATGCTGTCGGCGAAAATCCGTTCCGGATCACGTGAGCCGACGTAGCGGCGGCCGCCTGCGTCGGAATGTTGACCTGCAAATAGAAGGGCGGGTTGTAGTCGGGCGTCGCGCCGGTGGGAAGCGAAAACGTTCCGAGGTAAAAAAGTCCGTAGCCTCCGCGAATCACCGTTTTTCGCCCCGCCTGGTAGGCGAACCCGATTCTCGGGGCTAGGTTGTTCAGATCCCTGCGCCGAAAGGACCGCTGCTCGACGCTATCGCCGCGCGGGAAGATCACGGTTCCGAAGGCAGAGTCCGCCGGATCGATCACAAAGTTCGCCGCACGATTGTTCTGCTCCACATAGGGAGACTGATACTCGTAGCGCATGCCGATGTTCAACGTCAGTTTGGGCGTGATCTTCCAGTTGTCCTGGATGAAGTACTCATGCGACCAATTGATGCGCCGGTTGTCCAGAACGGCGCTCAACTGCGCGTTGTTCGTCAGGCCGAGAATGGCGTCGGCCATGGCATCGCCTCCGGTTTGCGTTCCCGCTGTCGTCCGCGTGAACTGTCCGTTGAAGGAGTACACGCCGCGAGCGAAGTTCGTGATTCCGGTGTATTGGATGGTCTGGCGGATATTGGCGCCGAACTTGAGCGCGTGCTTGCCGCGATTCCAGGAAAAGGTATCGACGAACTGACGCACATCTTGTTTGCGGGGATCGGGCGCGAAGCTGCGGTCGCCGACAGCGCGGTAAGGAGTGGGTTGAAACAGGGGAACGCCATTGATGTCGGGGCGATCGAAGGTTCCTTTGAAACCAAACTGTTTCCAAAGCTGCTCCGTGTTGGGAGTGTTGATGGTGCCGACGAGCCTGCAATAGGCCAGACGCGCTTCATTCACCATCGCTCCGCTCTTGAACGCCCGGGTCCAATTTACGACGCCATTCTTGGCGTCGGAAGTGCGCACGTTGGTGTCCCCTCCGCTGGCGGGCATCGGCAAACTTCCAGGCTCCAGCCGGAACCAGTCCAGTAAGCTGAAGCGCACGAAGACGGTGTCATAGTCTGTGATTCTCCAATCGACTTTGGCGTCGTACTTATAGGCGTCCAGATTGCGCGGCGCGTTGTAGACGAAGTTTTGCGCTCCAGGACGGTTCGGCGCCGGGTATAGGCGCAAGACCTGAATCGCCACGGGATCAAATCGATCCTGGGGAATCCGGTTGTTGGGAAACGGCGCGCGCACGCCATTGGCCGCCTGCGTGGCCGGGTCGCCAATTGGCGCGCGGCCGCCGAAATCGCCGGCGATTTGTGCGGGCTCCGGGATCGAGCTCAACCGGGTCAGTTTCTCGCGAATGTTATTCCCTTCAAAGCTGCCGAAAAAGAAGAGCCGGTCCCTTTTGATGGGGCCGCCCAACGTTCCTCCATACTGATTTTGCCGGTACGGCGGCTTTGGCCGGCCGCTGTTGAAGAAGTTGTTGGCGTCCAGCTTGTCATTGCGCAGGAACTCGAACACGGTGCCGTGAAATTCGTTCGTTCCGGATTTCGTAGTCACCTGCACAACCGCTCCGCCGCCACGCCCGAACTCGGCGCCATAGTTATGCGTCTCCAGTTTGAATTCCTGGATGGCGTCGATTGAAGGTTTTACGGCCTGGTTCGACGCTACGACAATGCCGCTGAAGTAGTTGTTGTTGTCCGCCCCGTCGAGAGTAAACACGTTCTGATCGTGGCTTGCGCCATTGGCGCTGAACGCGTCCTCGACAAAGTTCTGCGTGCGTGAAGGAAGCACTCCCACCGACAGAACCGCCAGATCCTGGTAGTTCCTGCCGTTGAGCGGCATATGCGTGATGGTGCGGTTCTCGATTACCTGGCCGAGATTCGAAGTCTCCGATTCGAGCAGCGGAATCTGCCCGGTGACCTCGATCACTTCGGCCACTTGACCTAGAGCCATCTGAACGTCGATCTTCGCGCGGGTGCCGGCGTTCAAAGTCACGCCGCGGCGGCGAACTGTCTGAAAGCCATCGCCCGCTACTTCGAAATCGTAGGACCCGATCGGGAGCGCAGTAAGGACGTACACGCCGGAGTCCGCGCTGGACGTGTTGTAATTCAACCCTGTCGTCTGGCTAATGGCCCGTATCCGCGCGCCCACCACGGCCGCTCCCGAAGGGTCCATGACAACGCCTGTGATGGTAGCCGTGTCGACCTGCGCCAGGCAGACCGAAGTTAAGGAAAGCAGCAGGCAGCGAAACCGCATAAACCCTCCAAGTGAATCGGCGGAAGAGATCATATCACCCGCGAGAGAAGGCTAAAGGGCAAGTGGGGCACGGGAGGAGTCGTGCGACTTAAGGCCCGATCCGGAGGAGTTGAAAAACCTCGCCGTCAAGCCGGAGCACCAGGCCACGCTCCGGCGTCTAGGCGCGGCAACCATCGCTGAATTGAGGCGCCGAAGGCCGGGTTTGCCGACTGCATCCCGGCGGTGCGCGAAGCACTTCCCGCATCCGCTTGAGGCCGGCGCATTCCACCTAATCGGCAGCCCAACAACCTCCTGACTGACTGAAAACAGAGGGTTACGAGGATTCCACACGGACGAGCAAAGCCAGAATCGGCACCATTCGGATTCGTAACGCAAGGATATGACCGCGACTCAGCGGCGACCTAAGGGAAAACGATTGGATTCGGGCTATAAACTCCCTGAGCCTCCAGACCGATGGAATAGAGAACGGAAGAGACATCTGCCTTGCACATCCCCATGGCTACTGAGCCGAGCACATTCTCCGATGCGCATTCCGTCCCGTCTTCAGCCGCGCAGCGCGACGAGCTGGAGCGGCTAAAGGCACAGTTTCTCGCCAGCCTGAATCACGAGATCCGCACGCCCTTGAGCGGGGTACTGGGGATGACGGACCTGTTACTGGAAACCGAGCTTTCCGAAGAGCAGGGGGAGTATGTCCGGTCGGCGCGGGAATGCGCCACTAGCCTGCTCGAAGTTCTGAACTCCGTTCTCGCCTATTCGGCGCTGCAAGCCGGGCTCTACCGTTTTGAATCGTCCGAGTTTTCTCCCCGCGAACTGGTCGAGTCTCTGGGTAAGGAGGCAGCAGAGCGTGCGGCGGCGAAGGGGCTGCAGTGGAAGCTGATTTTGGATCCATCGGTTCCGCAGACGGTATCGGGTTCGGCCCGGCATTTGCGAGAGTGCCTCTGGCAGATTCTTCAGAATGCCCTGAAGTTCACCAACACGGGTTTCGTCGAGTTGTCGGTGACGTGCGAAGCCGTAGAGACACACGATTTCGAGCGGACCATGCGTTTGCGGGTGCGCGATAGCGGCATCGGCATTCCAAGTGAACAGCTGATCCAGATCTTCGATTCGTTCAAGCAACTGGAAAGTGGGCTGGCGCGTTCGTATTCCGGTTTAGGGTTGGGACTGGCCATTGCCGACAAGCTCGTGCGAAAGATGGGTGGCCTGATTCAGGCGGAAAGCGCTGTCGGAAAAGGCAGCACGTTCACCGTGGTGTTGCCGGTTCAGATGCCCGCAAGCGAGGTGGGTGTGGCAAAGCCGCAACTGGTGAAACGCGCGCACGGCTCGGGCAAGCGGCTGCTGTTGGTGGACGACAACAAGATCGCCCAGCAGATCGTCAAGCACGTGCTGCACCGGGAGCACTACGAGCTGATGATCGCGGATGCTGGTGAAGAGGCAGTGGAGCTGGCACGAGACAACGAATTTGACCTCATATTGATGGATCTACAGATGCCGCGCCAGGATGGTTTCGCAACGGCCGCGGCGATACGCCGGTATCCGCACCACGCCCACACGCCGATTCTGGCGGTCAGCGCCAATTCGGCGGAGGAGCATCGTGAGCTGTGCAACCAACATGGCATGCAAGGCTTCATTGCGAAGCCGATCGACCGGCAACTATTGCTTCGTAGCGTTGAACAGGCGTTAGCGGCGGGGGCACATTGAAGGGGAACTCCCAGTAGAGAGTTTCATGCTGGGGCCGCGCACCGCGGCCGGTCCATGAGGGCAGCATATTGATTCTGTCGATGCCGGATGGCTCAGTCTGATTTGTGGCGGCGGCGAACCGTGGGTAGCTCGTCCCAGTCGGCCCAAACCTGCGAGGAGCCGGCATCGCACGGCGTGTTTCCGTGCGCTCGCGGCCCTAACGGCATGGGTAGTTAATCAGGCATTGCACAGAAGCCGGAGAGTTTCGACGGCTGCATCCGCTTCCGAACGGGTCGGTTTGGGGTTCGGATCGCCGGCGCTCCGTGGCAGAGGCAGGCCCGTATCGCGCGGGTCGTACTGCCCATCGCGGCCGCCCAGCTTCACGGCCGTCAACCCGAGTGACGGGACGACGTAAAGCACATGCCCGCCGGAGCCGGTTTTCCAAAACGCGTCGCGGGGAATGCCCGTGCGAGTGCCCGACGTGTTGGTATCGAACTGGAGGCTGTAATCCGAGTGAGGATTGTAGGTGTTGGTGCGAGACGCGGTGGCGATGAAGGACTCAGGAACGATCTGGCGAAGGCCGAGGCGGCCACGGTTGCGGAGCAGTTCTCCAAACTTTGCGAGGTCGCGCCCGGTCAGGCAAATGCCTCCGCCGCCCGGTGTGTGGCGCAGGTCGCGGTTGCGGTAGCCAAAGCCCCAGGTGCCGAAGTCGAGCGGCACGGCGATGTGGCGCCGAAGAAACTCCTCCAGCTCCATACCTGAGACGTGCCGAATTATGATACTCGCCAATTGAGGAGAAACGGTCGCGTAGGAGTAGCCCGCGCCGGGCTTGCACCAGAGAGTCGCCGCGGTGCGGCCCGCGGCATCGGGCCGTTGGCCATAGGCCGTTTCATCCACCATGGCCTCCCATCCGTCTGGTCCGGCGGGGTCGATGGTTACTGGAAGTCTGTGCTGCAGGCACGGGTTGTTGCCTCGGAGTCCGGCCGACATGGACAGCAGTTGACCCAATTGAATGGCGGAACGCTGCTCGTCGGACAAAGGGAAGGCGGCTGCCGGTAGATACTCGGGTGTGCAGACCAAGGTGTCGAGAGCGCGAGGAAACTTGCCCGGCTGCTGCCCGATCAGAATTCCGCAGCCAATTGAGGTGAACGACTTGCCGACGCTGGCGAGGTTAGGAGTGGCCTGCGGCGACGCCAAGCCATAGTAGCGTTCATACATTGGCCGGCCCTGGTTTAGAACGAGCAAGCCGCCGTTGGCGGTCGATTCACGAGCGCATTGAAACGCCGCGTCAAATCGAGGGTCTCGCGACTGCGCGGCCGCCGTGGAAACGCTTGCCAGGAACGCCCGTCTTGTAAGCAAGAGCAATGATCAGAAGGCCTCTGGCAATAGGATACGCCTCAACCAACACTGGCGGCGAAGTGCCGAGGCCAATTATGCCTCGATCGTGCCCCCTTCGTATTTGCCGGATTATCCCCACGCGATTTTCCTACCTAATCCCATCAATTGTTTGTTTACTTCCGATAAGGATAGGGTGCATGTCCGTTGACTGATCCTGGTGCCGGCGCATATGACAACCAAGAGGAAACCAAATATATCCACCCTTCCAGCATTTCCGGCGGTCGCCCGGAAACTGATGCTTCTGGTCTCGCAGGAGAACAGCAACATGCAGGATGTTTCCAAGCTCATCAAGAGTGATGCGGTATTTTCCGCCGAAGTGCTGAGGCTGGCGAATTCGGCGGTGTTTGGGCTGCGTTACGAGGTGATCAGCATTTTGCACGCGTTGTCGGTGCTGGGGATGGATCGCCTTCAGGCACTGGTACTCACGGTGGCGATGCGCGACTTCTTCTCGACGGTGCGGCATGAGCCGCTCCTACGCCGCTGCTGGAGGCACAATCTCTCCTGCGCCCTGGTAGCGGAGTGGGCGGCCAAGTTCTCCTGGCTGGATAAGAGTGTTTCCTACACGGGTGGCCTCCTGCACAGCCTGGGACACCTGGGAATGGCGGCGCTGTACCCGCATGAGTACCAGGAGGCGGCCTATTCCACGACTCTCGACGATCACCACTTTGTGGAGGCGCAGCAGGAGATGACGGGCACGGATCACATCGAAATGGCGGAATGGCTGGTGGATGAGTGGGGTCTGCCGAAGGTATTCGGCGAGCTTAGCAAGTGTCATCATGCGGCGGCGGAGCTGGACACGAGCACGCTCAGCGGGTTGATGGGCCTCGCCTGCGAAGTGAGCGACCAGTTGGGGTTCTCTATTATCGATCGGTTTCAGGAATGGGAACCGGAGTCGTTTCTGGAACGATTGCCTGAGTCGAGGCGTTGGTCGGTGAGCGCACGGCTGGCCGAGCTGCCTGAGCTGATTCCGCTCCGCGTTAACGTGTTTGAGCAGGAGTTTCTGGCGTAGGGGAAAGGGCGGGGACGAACGAGACGCCCTCGATCCGGGCGATGAGCGCGGGGGCGAGGCAGTTGCCGATCAGGTTCACCGAGGTGCGGAACATGTCGAGGACGGCATCGACGCCGAGGAGAACCGGCAGTGCGTCGAGGGGGACGCCCCAGGCGTTGAGAATGCCAATGATGACCACCAGGGTTGTGCGTGGAAGGGCGGCGACGCCCTTCGTCATCACGAGCAGTACGGCGAACATCGCCCACTGATTCGCTGCGTCGAAGTGAAAGTCGACGGCTTGGGCGAGGAAGAGACAACTCAGGAGAATGTGGAGGGAGCTGCCGGCCGTGTTAAAGCAGAATCCGAGCGGCATGACGAGGTTCAGCACTGGGCGGGGGACGCCGAAGGCTTCCATCTTTTCGAACGCCACGGGAAGAGCGGCGCCGCTGGCGGTGGTCGCGAAGGCGATGGCGAACGGCTCGCGGATGGCCGCGAGAAAGGGCAATACGGGAATGCGGGCGGCCAGCATCAGCGGCAAGTAGAAAAGCAGCAGCAGCGCCGCCAAGGCGGAGTATTCGGCCGCTATGAGGCGGCCGAAATTGGAGAAGACGGACCAGCCTCCACGCGCAATCGTAGTTGCCATCGCCGCGCCGATGCCGAGCGGCGCTACGTACATCACGTAGTGGGTGTAGCGGAACATAAGGTCGTTCACTGCCGCGAAGAACCTGACAACGGGCTGTGCGCGTTCGCCGACCCCAACACAGGCCATTCCGAATAGTGCCGCGAATACGACCAACTGCAGCATCTGGCCCTGCGCCATCGCATCGAACACGCTCGCAGGCACCGACTGCTCGAGCATCGCTTGCCAGGTGATTTGGGGTGTTTCGACGCCGGCTGCGGCGCCACGCATATGCAACCCGTCGCCTGGCCGGAAGAGGTTGCCGGCGGCCAGTGCCAGCAGGAGAACGACGACGGTGACGATTTGGAAGTAGACGAGGCTCTTCAGACCAATACGGCCAATGGCCTTGCCACTGCCGGCAGTGGCGATTCCCGTGATGAGCCCACCCAGAATGAGCGGGGCAATGATGGACTGTACCAGCCGCAGGAAGATCGCCGTGAGCGGGGACAGCTGCAGTGCGAAGCCAGGCGCAACCAGTCCCAGTACCGTGCCAGCGGCCATGGCGAGAAAGATGGCTGACGTCAGCGTCACGGTTGCGGTGTCAACGCATGTCCTTCCCAGCGGGCAATGACGGCGGTGGCGAGGCAGTTGCCCAGGACGTTCACCGAGGTGCGTGCCATGTCCATGACGGCGTCGATGCCGAGGAGGACGGCTACTCCTTCCATGGGGAGTTGGAAGCTGGCTAGAGTGCCCGCGAGAATGACGAGCGCGGCACGCGGCACACCGGCGACACCCTTCGAGGTGAGCATGAGTGTGAGCATCATGATTACCTGCTGGCCGATGGTGAGCTGAACGCCCGCGGCCTGCGCCACGAAGACGCTCGCGAGCGATAGGTAGAGGGTTGTCCCGTCGAGATTGAAGCTGTAGCCAGTGGGCATGACGAAGCCGACGATGTGTTTGGGCACGCCGAAGCGCTCCATGTTCTCCATTGCGAGGGGAAGGGCGGCTTCGCTCGATGCGGTCGAGAAGGCGATGAGAAAAGGCTCCTCTACGGCTTCAATGAAGCGGCGCAGGGGAATACGGGCGATCATGATCACCGCCCCGAGGACGAACACAACAAATATGACTTGCGCCACGTACATCGTGAGGATCAGCTTGCCCAAGCCGAATAGCACAGCGAAACCTTTGCTGCCAATGGTGACAGCGATTGCGGCACCGACGCCGATGGGCGCGAGGTACATGACGTACTTCGTGTAGCGGAACATAATCTCGGCAAGCGACTCGGCAAACTCGACAACGGGGCGCGCCTTCTCGCCAATGGATGCGCACGCCGCGCCAAACAAAAAACAGAAGACGACGATCTGCAGCACTTCGCCCTTGGCCATTGAGTCGATCACCGACGAAGGGAAGGTGTGCTCCAGAATGGCGGCCAACTCGGGGGGCTTGGCGCTCACGGCGGCCTCGGCGGCGGTACGCTCGAGCGTCATTCCTTCGCCCGGACGCGTGACGTTCACGGCGGTGAGGCCGAGAATCAGCGCGAGCGTGGTGACGATCTCGAAATAGACGATCGACTTCAGGCCGATGCGGCCCATGGCCTTCACGGAGCCGGAACCGGCGATGCCGGCGACCAGCGTTCCGAACAACAACGGAGCGATGATCGATTTGATCAGCCGGAGGAAGATGGCCGATACGGGCGCAAGCTGTCGAGCCAGATCGGGAGCAGCGGTTCCCAGCGCGATGCCAGTTGCCATGCCAATGAAGATCCACGCCGTAAGCGAGAGCCGGCGCATTTACCCAGGACCTCGTTGTCCCCAATGCAGCTTCTGGCGCATGACATCGAAGTAGAGGAGGCGCGGAGGACGGATCAACCGCAGCGCGTGCTTAGCCGCGCGGCACAGCACACGGTCGCCCGACTTGAGCACCATTCCCTGCTGGCCGTCGATGTTCAGAAATACATCGTCGTCCGGGGCGCGTACGGAAAAAGCGACGAGTTCCGTGTCGGGCACAATGACGGGCCGGTTAGTGAGGGTATGCGGGCAGATCGGCGTGAGGCAAAAGGCGGCTACGGTGGGGAAGACGATCGGTCCGCCGGAGCTGAGCGAATAGGCAGTGGAGCCGGTTGGGGTAGCGAGGATGAGGCCATCACCACGATAAGTGCAGACAAAATGATGGCCGACCCAAGCATCGATTTCGACCATGCGCGCCTTGGGGGCTTTGCTCATGACGATGTCGTTCAAGGCGAGGTACTGTGCAATGGTCTCGCCCGCGCGCTCCACGATGCCGTTGATCATGCGGCGGTGACCGATGCGGTGACGCCCTTTCAGCGCCCGCTCGAGTTCGGGGAACAATTCCTCGACGGTGAGGGCGGTGAGAAATCCGAGCGAGCCGAGGTTGACGGCGAGGAGCGGGATTTCACGTTCGCCAATCGCTTTGGCGGCAATGAGGAGCGTACCGTCGCCGCCGAGCACGATCACCATGTCGCAGTTTTCGGGGACCTGATCGAGAGGGAGGCCGTCGTCGCGGCCGGCGTAGCTTGCCGTCACGTGGTCGTATCGCGCGGTAAGTTTGTGCTCGGCGAGCCATGCCAGCAGACTCGGCACGACTTCCCCGCCCTGGGGCGCGTCAGGCTTGGAGATGATTCCGATCGTGTGCACGGTACGCATAGAGTAAAAACTCACGGTTACCTTCGGCGCCAGTGATGGGGCTTGGCGTCAGGCCGCATCCAAATCCCAACGATTCTACGCAAGCGCGGACGCGGGCGCAGGCTTCTTCGTGGAGCGCCGGGTCGCGCACGATGCCGCCTTTGCCGACCGATTCGCGGCCGACTTCAAACTGCGGCTTGACGAGCACAACCAGGCCCGCCTCCGGGTTCAACAAGGGCGGAAGATTCGGCAAGATCAAAGTGGCCGAGATAAAGCTGACATCCATTGTGGCAAAGCCGGCTTTTTCGGGCAGATCGCCGGGCGCGAGAAAGCGGGCATTCAGTTGTTCGTGCACAATGACGCGCGGATCGTT
>DASRHX010001021.1:0-2867 GCA_035650295.1 Bryobacteraceae bacterium
CGAACACCTCTCCCAGCGCCTTCTCCACCCGCGCAAACACTTGTGCTGGATCGCCCGTAGAATCCGCCGTGACCGAATTCTGAGTCGTGTACCAACCTTCCAAAAACGCGCGCTCCTTGTGAAACTCCGCGATCCGCCGCTCGATGTTCGCCGGTGTGTCGTCCGCCCGTCCACGCTTGCGCAAGCGTTGGCGCATCACATCGTCCGGCGCCGTCAACACGAGCACGATCGGCGTACCTAGCTTGTGCTGAGCGACGAACTGCTCGAGATGCTTCGCCTGCGCCTCGGTCGCCGGATACCCGTCGAGAATGAACCCACGCGCCGCATCCGGCTGCCCGATGCGCACGCCCACCAACCCGATTGCCGTCTTGTCGTCCAGCAACTCGCCCGCTGCCACGCTCGCGCGCAACGTCTTCGGAACATCTCGCCCCGATTTCAAGTGCTCGCTCACTACGCTCGCCAACGAGACGCTGGGAATCTTATATTTCTTGCTCAGCCGTCCCGCCTGCAGCGTCTTGCCGCTTCCCGGGGGTCCCACAAGTATCAGGATTTCCCCATTGCCCAGCGGCACCTGAGCATGCGCCGTCACCGCTAACAAGACGACGCAAACCCTCGGCCAAGCTACCGCCCGCCGCCAGCCACCCGTTCTACTTCGGTCATTTTCTGAAGACACCATTCGTACATATCACGATTGGGGCCTGCCGTCCGGGCGAGATTCTCAATCGTGGGCCTTGACGCCCCGTCGCCAAGCCAGGCCAGTGCTTGCGCCGCGCGAAGCTGCGCGTTCTCATCCTTGGATGACAGCAACTCCCGCAGCGGCGCGGCGTCGGATGGCCCGTGTTTGATCAACGTCCATTCGACGCGGTCCCGGCGCATCGGATCGTCCATCGCCAATGCTGGCGCAAGCTTGGCAGGGTCGGCGCGGTCCCACAACTGAAATGCCGCGACGTAGGACGCATAGCCCGAGAAGTCGCTCTCATTGCGCAGCACCTGTTCGTGCAGCCAGTTCTTCGCTTCCGCACTTTGCATTGAGGCGAGCGATTGGATCACGTTGTGATATCCGCGATACAGGTCATGCGCCTTCGCGATCTGCTCGATTGCTCTCGGATTCGTAGGCGCGGGCCGCTCAAAGGTGGTCCGGTGCTTGCCGAAAGCATTCACGGCCGGCGGCCCGGCGTAGGTGCTCCAGTGCTCGTGCATCTCCCGCTGCAGCTTCGCCGCCGCCACAATCAGGGCAGACGCCGACGACGGTACATGGCGCGCCAACGCACGCGCCGCCGCTCCGCGCACCATCCCGCTGGAGTCGTTCAAACGCCGCAGCAATAATTCTTTGGGAACAGTTGCCAGCTCGATCCGTGAAAGGGCACGCAGGGATTCGACAGCAATATTCGAATCTGCCGATTCTGCGTTGCGGACCAGCCAGGTTGCCGTACCCGGCGGCGGCACCGCCAGCATGCCGGCAATCCATGCCACATTGGCGACGCTATGCCTCGGCACATTGTCGGCGACAGTCGCGATCAGCGCCGGCACGCACTCGGGGTCGCGGCGGTTCACGAATGCCACGGCGGCAGCGCGCGAAACCAACGGTTCGTTGCCGGTCACGAACTTTGCAAGCACGTTGTTCAATGGCAAATCGCGAAAGGCACCCAATTGAGCTATTGCCCTGACACGTGTCTGGACATCACCCGACTGCGCGCGGCTGATCAGCGCCAATGCACGTTTCTCAATGCCCCGCCCCAACGCTTCGGCGCCAAGACGTGGATGATCGGTATTCAGTACATCCACGCCAGCCGCCACCGCGCGACGCATCATGGCGAAATCCATCTCATGGTCGTTGGCGGAAAAGCTCGCCACGACGAATTTTCCCTGCCGCTGAAGCGCGGCCACCTGTTCGCGCGTCATGTCAGGCTGCCATGCGGCAGTGGGTTGGCGCAGCAGGTGGGGTCCCAGTTTCGCCAGCTCCTCCTCCGATCCGCCAATCGCTACCCTGTCGAGCATTCCCTCAGCCTTTACGACTTCATAGACTTCCCGCGTGATGCCTTTCGATTTGTGGTCGAGTTGAAGCCGGATCCCCGAATCCTTGGCGAAGCGTAGCGCTTCAACGAATCGTGGGTGCCGCGCACCCGTGAACCGGGAGTTGAACCAAGAACCCGCATCGTAGAGCGCCAGCTCGCTGGAGAGCATTGCCTCCATCACGCCCGAGCCCGTAGACACGCGGTCAATCGGTCCGTCGTGCAGAAGCATCAGTTCGCCATCGGCCATTCGCCAGATGTCGATCTCCGTGATGTCGCACCCCAGCTGATGCGCTTCGCGCAGCGACTCGATCGTATTCTCCGGTACATCGCGATTCGCCATCCGGTGACAAACCATTAACTGCTTGCCGCGCTCGAAGAGTTCGGCCGCCAGCACCGGACTCGAAAGAAGCAGAAATGCAGTAGTTTGCCGTAGCGAGTGCCACATGTTAGAAGGTGAGTCTTAATCCGAATTGTAGGATGCGTGGGGAAGATGCGGACAGAATCTGGCCCACCGTTACCGAACTGATATTGGCCACCGGGTTAGCGAGATTTGCGTGGTTCAGCGCATTGAAGAACTCGGCGCGGAACTGCAACCGCAGCGATTCGCGGATGGGAATCATTTTGAATAGGGAACCATCCAAGTTGTAGCTCGACGGGCCGATCAAAGTGTTGCGCCCGCTGTTGCCGAACGTGCCAAGAGTAGGAAGAGCGAACGCACTGCTGTTGAAGTAGCGCGCAATCTTCTCCCCTCGGGAACGTCCTGAGTCAAGCACAGGATCTCCCACCAGATTCGGACGTTGGCCATCGCCGCCGACCAGCGCGCGATCCGTTCCGCTCACGACGTTATAAGCC